>NZ_JAKZJI010000020.1:0-56467 GCF_031142805.1 Streptococcus sp. IsoGale022
ATTTAGGTCTCAGCGGTTTAGTTTTTTTATCACAAGCTTCTCTTCTAGGCCAAATTTTTCTAGGAAACGGCCTTGCTCTTCTTGGATTTGCGGGGTTGGATTTGAAACACTCATGACTAACTCCACCATCTCTGGATGGGCCTCACGCACCAGCTGGCTCAGAGCCCAGATAGCTGTAGCGACATGAATGGGATTTTGCCCCTTGTCGATAATTTCCAGCATTTTGGGAATAGCAGAGCGATCATTGGCATTTGCCAGAGCGATAATAGCATTGCGCTGCAGGATATTTTTCCCCCGCCAGCTGCCGGCCACATGGCCGAATTTCTCCTTAAACTGACCATTGGAAAGCTCTAAGAAAGGCAGGAGCTCTGGATGAGACAGGTCGGGGTCAATCTCTGTCGCCAGAGGATTGTCCAAGCCTTTATTATAAGGACAGCAGATTTGACAGATATCACAGCCATATATGACCGTTTTAATCTTTTTGCGAAATTCCAGATCCATGACGCCCTTGTCCTGAGTCTGAAAGGATAGACAACGCTTGGCATTCATGCTGCCGTCACCAATCAGGCAGGAAGTAGGGCAGGCTGTCACGCAGCGGTTGCAGTCTCCGCAGCCGTAGTCGACGGGCTGATCAGGCTCGATGTCCAGATTGGTGATGAGTTCGCCCAGAAACATATAGGAGCCAAATTCCTTGGAGATGACCAAGCCGTTCTTGCCGATAAAGCCGATTCCTGCTCTCTGGGCTACAGCAGTATCGACCAAGGCGCCCGTGTCCACCATGCCCTTGTATTCAAAGTCAGCGGTCAGCTCTTCGATTCCCTTGGCAAGCCGGTCCAGCTTGTCCTGCAGTACATAATGGTAGTCCAGTCCCCAGCTGTTGGGGGTGAATTTGCCCCGCTTGTAGGCCGTTTTCTGAGGTTGCTGCTTGAGCTTGTGGGGGTAGGCGACTGCGATAGAGATAATGGTCTTAGCCGAGGCTAGACTGAGCTTAGGTTTGATTCGCTCCTCAATGTTTTTATGCTCAAATCCCGAATTTCGTCCTTCGTCTACAGCCAAACGTAGCGATTTTTCCAGATAGTCAAAATCATCCGCTGTCGTAAAGCCAATCTTAGAAATCCCAATTTCTTTTGCTAAGTTAATAATTTCTTCTTTGATGTTCATCCTTACTATTATAACGGAAAAATGCCAACTTGGCGAATGATTGAGAAAGACATCTATACTTTATAGATATACCAATATTTTATACGACTTCCTAATTCTATAGCCTGTATGATATAATGAAATGTGGAATTTTTTTATAGAAAGTTCCGCAAAGTTTAGGGATTTTTTTAAATAAATGGGAGTTATAATATGAAAAAGAGATATTATGAATTTTTGAATGTTCTTGTTACGGATTGTAATCCAATCAGAAACTTAGATTTTTATAAGGCTGGTTTAATTGAGTTATTTTTTATCTCACTGGTATCTATCGTTTCAATTTTCTTACGCGGTGAGATGCATCACCTGAGCATGATGGTCATGAATTTTACTATCGTTCACGCGCTTATTTTGTTCCTGGCCTTTTTACTTTTCCAAAAGTTTTTTGATACCAAAGCCTTGCAGCTCATTCCGACCAGCTCTTACCTATTTCTTCATTTTGAATTGCTTTTTTGGGGCTCCATCTTTTTTGGTGAGAACTACTTAGCATTTTTTATGATTTTTATCATACTCAGCTTGTCTTATCAGCTGGTCAATTTGCTCTATCAGATGGTGATCGTTTCAAAAGTGAGATATTTTGAACAGAAGCAAAAGATTAATATTTTACAGATTCATGCCATCGTTCTGTGCTGCCTGTCAGCAGGAGTAGCAGTCATCACTCGCTTATTCATGCTGTCAGGAATCTATATGATTATTGCCTTAGTCGGCTTGAGCATCGCATTGACGCCCTTGTATCTATTGGGCTATGCACAAGTTTTCACAGGCTGGAGAAATCAAGTGCCTGATAAATGGTAGAATTGAAGGAAGAACTATCTTTTTAGTGCTGAAAATGTCTGTTTTCCTCTAAAATATAGATTTAAAAGACTGTAGAAAATATATTTTAATCAATAAGGTAGAGAAATAATTTTCTCTACCTTTATTTTTTTATAAATCTGAAAGCGCTTCATTGACAAAGTCAATCAGATAGTTTATAATATAATAACAGTATAGAAAATGGCAAGGAAGCCTGATTTGATCGCAATGAAGCGAGTGTTTCAGAATCAAAGGGTTTTTCTATGCCATTTTTTTGCGCACTATTATTTTTTTATGGAGGATTGTTTCTATGCGGACAAAAGGAATTGTGCTGCTTTGTGGTTTGGCTTTGCTTCTGGGAGCATGTCAAGCGGGGAATAATAAGACGACGACTGAGTCATCCTCGGCTAAGACGGAGACAACAGATAAGGACAAGGCTAAGACTTTGGATAAAGGTGTCTGGGAAGACAAGCTTTATGCCCGTCTGACCAAGCTCATCAAGGAGAATGGGAACACCAGCTCTAGCTACGATAAAAATAAAAAACCTTATGCCGTCTTTGACTGGGACAATACGACAGTCATTAATGACATCGGCGAAGCAACCTTTACCTATCAAATTGAAAATCTGGCCTTTAAGATGACGCCGGAAGAATTTGACCAAGCAGTGCGGACCAATATACCGAGCGACGATTTTGTTGAGGATTACCATAACAAAGATGGTGAGCCAGTAAACATTGACAAGATTGCGGCTGATTTGCTTTCTGACTATACAGCTATTTACAATAGCTATAAGGGAATGCAAGGGGACAAGTCTCTGGAAGAAGTCAAAAAGACTGATGAATATCAAGACTTTGCTGCTAAACTCCGCTATCTTTACGAAGCGATTGGTGACACCTTCAGCTCAGACATCAGCTATCCATGGGTGACCTACCTCTATTCAGGTATGACTTCTGAAGAAGTTCAAGCCCTATCTGAAAAGTCTATTGACCAGGCTCTTCAAGACAAGCTGACTTCTGAAACCTGGGAAAGTCCTGAAGGCTTGAAAGGTGAATCAGGCCAAATCAGTGTAACCTTCAAGCGGGGTGTTCGCTCAGTCAAGGAAATGCAAAATCTCTACAAGACTCTGATGGCTAACGGCATTGATGTCTATATCTGTTCAGCGTCTTATATTGATGTGATTATCCCTTATGCTAGCAATTCTAAGTATGGCTACAATATTCCTAAGGAAAATGTCACTGCTATGCGTCTGAAAAAGGATGATCAGGGAGTGATTCAGCCAGAATACGATACCAATTATGCTCAGACTCAGGGTGAGGGCAAGACAGAAACCATCAAGAAGCTGATTGCTGTCAATCATGACAATCAAGAACCAATCCTGATTGCCGGTGACAGTAATGATGACTATGCTATGCTTAAGGACTTCCCTAAACTGCAAATGGGTATCATCTTCAATCTTCTGAGAGATCCTAGCAAGGGAATCGGTCTTTTGCAAACAAAGGCAATTGAAACTTACGGCCAGGAAGATGCCCTTTACTACCTGCAAGGCCGCGATGAAAATAAAGGTGTATTGCTCAATGGCAGGGAAACTATCAAACTAGATAGTAAGAAAGCCCAGCTCAGCAGATAGCAGGCAGTTCCCTGTCATAGAGAGGAATGGATGCAAGATATGAAAAAAATCATGTTTGTCGGTCCAGTCGGAGTGGGTAAGACCACTCTGACCCAGCGACTGAAAGGATTGGAGCTGACCTACTTTAAGACTCAGGCTATTGAGTTCTATGATGCCATCATTGATACGCCCGGAGAATTTCTCCAGCATCGTAAGTATTATAATGCTCTGAACGTGACAGCAACAGAAGCTGATGTGATTGGTCTCTTGGTGGCGGCTTCTAATCAGATGCAGACCTTTCCTCAAGGATTTTCTTCCCTCTTTAATAAAGAAGTGATTGGCATTGTCACCAAGATTGATATGGCTGATAAGGAAGAACAAATCGAAAAAGCACGGCGGCAGCTGAAAGCGGCTGGAGCCAAGGAAATTTTTGAAATATCAGCGACGGAAAACGAAGGAATTGACCGTCTCCAGGCTTATCTGGAGGCAGACTAAGGACGAAAAAGCCGAATATGGTATACTATATTCTAACAAGGAAACGAGGAAGGAATGTCTATTTATGAAAGTAGAGCACGGGGGAAATGCAGCAGCTTTAGCTGAGGAATTTGGTTTTTCTCTAGAAGATTGTCTGGATTTCAGTGCCAATATCAACCCTTTGGGGATTTCTCCAAAGCTGAGGGCTTGTCTGACCGAATCCATTGATTGGCTGGTTCATTATCCAGACATCAGCTACAGCCACTCCAGAGAGCTTTTGGCACATCATCATGGCCTAGAAAAGGACAATGTCCTGCTGGCAAATGGTGCAGTAGAAGTCTTTTATGAGCTGGCCCGCTTCCTGCGTCCAAAGACAGTCCTGACTCTGAGCCCTACTTTCATGGAATATGAAAAAGCCTTTTCGCAAGTGCAGGCCAAGGTGGAGCGCTTTAGCCTTCCTTCTCCATCCTATGAGTGGAATCTAGCTGACATGTTGCCAGCCTTGGATTCACTGACTGCAGGAGACGCTGTACTCATCTGCAATCCTAATAATCCGACGGGTAGCTTGATTCGGCGCTCTGAGCTGGAAAAGTTGGCGGCCCATTTACAGGAGCAGCAGATATTCCTGATACTGGATGAGGCTTTTATGGACTTTCTGGACAATGAGGAGGACTATAGCTTCGTCTCATGTCTAGCTGCCTATCCAAATGCAGTAGTGGTGCGGTCTCTGACCAAGTTTTATGCTATTCCTGGTCTGAGATTGGGCTATGCTCTCAGCTGTCATCCGACTTGCCTTGATGAGATAGAGGGGAGCCGCGCTCCTTGGTCGGTCAATGCTATGGCTGATCGCGCCCTGCCTGTCCTTTTGGAAGATCAGGCCTATCAGGAAGCTACCAAGCAGTGGCTTCGAGTAGAAAGAGATTTCCTTTTTCAAGGGCTGACTGCATTTTCACAGATTCGACCGGTCAAGCCTAGTGTCAACTATATCTTCTTTGAATATTTAGGTCGGCTGAACCTGCGTCAGGAGCTTCGGCAGAGAAAGATTTTTATCCGTTCCTGTCAAAATTATCATGATCTGACAGAACGTCATTACCGCATAGCCATCCGTAGCCATCAGGAGAATGAACAGTTTCTGGCTTGTCTGACAGAGGTCTTGGCGAAAGAGGTTCCTTATGACTAAGGTAATGGTTTCCTGTCCAGGTTCCTGCGGTGAATTATTTCAAGGTTTAGTAGGAGAGCAGGAGGTCCTGCTCTCCTATGGGATTGAGAAGCGCAGTCGAGTGAGATTGGATGGGGCTTCGTCTCTCGCAAGGCAGGCCCAAGGTGAAAAGGTAAGGCGAGCTTTGGAGCTCCTGCCTGAGTCCAATGATTTCTCTTTTGTTCAGGAGTCAGACCTGCCTATCAGCAAGGGCTATTCTAGCAGCACAGCTGATATGATTAGCTGGCTGCAGGCAGCTGCTCTGGGACGAAAGCAGCCTCTAAAGGCGGCAGATTTGACGTGTCTCTGTGCCAAGATTGAGCCTACTGACTCGGTGGCTTTTGCAGACTGGACGGTCATTAATCCCCTGACTGGTCAAGTGGTCTGGCAGACAGACTGGCGACCGGAGCTCTATGTTTATATCTTGGAGCCTGTGGAGATGGTGACAACTCTTGACTTGGTTCGGATGAAGGACAGTCCTAGCTATCCAGCTGAGGAGTCTAAACGTTTGCTTCCTCTCTTTCAGGAGGCTTGTCAGGAGAAGAGTTTGGAAAAACTTGGCCATTTAGCGAGCTATAGTGCTTTGTTGAATAACAAACGGCTGCCCAAGCCCTATTTGAAAGAATTGCTGGCTTTGGTAAAAAAATACCAGTGCTTAGGTCTCAATGTTGCCCATAGTGGTACATTGGTTGGTCTGTTACTGAGCAGGGAACAGCTAGAAGTCTTGCCTAAGCTAGAGTCTGAGCTAGCTCGCTCAGCCAGTGGGGCTTATTATCAGACTCGGACCTTGAGCAGGATTATTTTTGAAGGGGTGCAGCCGGTCAGGGAGGAGACAGACTAGTTTGAAAGACTTAGAAAAAATTATTGAGCAGATTCTTCCGATAGATAAAGACAAGATTCAAGAAGGCCAGCGCTATTGTGATCAATTAGGGAAACCCCCGGGTTCCTTGGGAAAGCTCGAGACTATCTATGCTCGCTTGCATGCCATGTTTTCTGGTCCCATTGATTTGAAAAAGAAGATTGTCCTCGTCTACGTGGCAGATAATGGCATTGTGGCTGAAGGCGTTTCTGCCAACCCTCAAGAAACAACCTACACTGTTGCTCGCAATATTCTAGCAGGGAAATCAGGCTTGTGTGCTATTTCCAAACATGCTGGTTCGGACATCTGCCTAATAGATATTGGCTGCAAGAAGGATATCTTTGAGAAGAATGAGGACAAGGTCTGTCATGGGACACGCAATATGCTCGAGGAGCAGGCCATGACTCGCGAGCAGGCTATAGCGGCAATTCTAGTCGGCTACAAGAAGACAGAGGCCTTGATCAAAGACGGCTATCGTCTCTTTGGAACAGGAGAAATGGGGATTGGTAACACCACCACCTCGGCTGCTGTCATTGCTGCAGTTCTCGGTCTCAAAGCAGAAGACGTCACAGGCTATGGAGCTGGTCTGACTCAGGATATGAAGGCTCATAAAACAGCCGTTATCCAGCGGTGTCTGGAACGTCATGCTCCTTATGGAGATATTCTGAATCTGACCGCTAAGCTTGGTGGGCTAGATATGCTGGCTATGGCAGGCACTCATCTCGCCTGTGCCCGCTATCAGCTGCCATGTGTAGTGGACGGTCTTATCTCTCTGACGGGGCTTCTGATTGCCCATCAGCTGACTCCTCATGTCTTGGACTATACCTTTGCTTCCCATGCTTCGACGGAGCCTGCTTACAGACTGGTCTGTGACTTTCTAGGACTGGAGCCCATGCTTTTGTTGGACATGCGACTGGGTGAAGGCTCGGGTTGTCCTTTGGCTTTCTTTCTGCTGGAAAATGCTGTTTATACCATGGAGCATATGCCAACCTTTGCTGAAGGCAGCTTGAAAGAAGAAGATTATGTTGATATTCGCAAAAATGTGACTTAAAGGAGGAAAAATATGCAACTCTATACAAAAACAGGTGATAAGGGCTTGACCAAGCTAGTTGGTGGCCAAAGTGTCGCCAAGGATGCGGAACGAGTGAATGCTTACGGAACTATTGATGAGCTGAACTCTTGGATTGGTTATACTATTACCAAGCTGGACAAGGATGATAAGCTGAGAGATGAGCTGCTCCAGCTGCAGCATTATCTCTTTGACTGTGGTTCAGACCTCTCTACTCCTCAGGGAGTTTACCCTTACAAAGTCGATCAGCAGCTGATTGACTGGATTGAGGAGAGGATTGATACCTACGCAGAAATTCCACCGGCTCTGGAAAGGTTTATCCTGCCAGGCGGTGACGAGATTGCTTCCATGATTCATGTGGCTCGGACCATTGCAAGACGGGCAGAGCGTCATATCGTAGGGGCTATGTGGACTACGGAAATTAACAATAATGTCCTGATTTTTGTCAACCGTCTATCAGATTACTTCTTTGCCTTGGCTCGAGTAATCAACTTTACCAAGCATCAAGAAGACATTGCCTATGAAAGAGGTGCCAAGGTCTTCCACAATATCACCAAGGCGGATGTTGAGCGTTGGGCAAGCAAACGCCAGTGACAAAAAGAAACAGAAAAAGTTCTGTCTTTCCAAATTGACTTTTACCAAGTCTTGGAAGGACAGAACTTATTTTGATATTCTAAAAAAGAAAGCCGCCTATACATCATTGTATCTTCATGCTAAGCTTCGTTGATTAGCACTAGCTTTCCAATTATTGACTCTGCTCCTTTGCAGAAAGACAAGTGAAACCTCATCTTTAGAAAATTAACGTACTTAAACGTAGAGTCAATAATGGAAACTAAGCTAAAATGTTTGTTCCAAACTGACATCACTACCTTACATCGAGGCATGAAATCTACTAAAATTTAAGAATAAAGACCTGACTTAAAGCTGAAAAGCTTATCACAGTGGCGGGACCGCGCTGGATTTGCACCAGACTTCCATATCCTTAAAAGTACTAAAATCAATTTCCTAGTAACTAGATTGTAACACCTTTCACAGGGAATTACAAGGAAAATGAACTAAATTTTAATAAAAATTTAATCCTTCAAATAAGCTTGGCTTTGCAAGGAGAAGCAGCACTAAAAACTTCTTATATTAATGACTTTTTTATTGCCATGAAAGCGCTTTTGTGTTATAATTCATATAGTACAAAGGGGTACTGAAGATAAATAAGCAATGAAGCTATATGAAAATGCTGTGACGTGTGTAGGGGAGCAGTCTTATTTTCATATAGCTTCTTTTTGTTTAAAAACAGATACAACAGAAAGGAGAAAAGATGTATAAGATTTACTATAAGACTGAATTGCATGTGGGCAAGGGCGCTCTGCAGCAATTAAGCCATTATAAAAACGAGCATATTTTAGTCGTTGCCGATCCTTTTTTGAAGACATCTGGCACGCTGGATGCTATTTTAGCCAACTTTGATGACAGCAATGATATTGTTGTTTTCACAGATATTGTGCCTGATCCGCCAATCGAAACGGTTGTGGCTGGCATCAAGAGTGCTGGAGACAAGCCAATCAGCATTGTGCTTTCTATTGGCGGAGGCTCTGCCATTGATGCTTCCAAGGCTATGTATTATTTTGCCAAGAAGCAGGGTGCCTTCTCAGAGGCCATTCTCATTGCCATTCCTACAACAAGCGGAACTGGATCTGAAGTAACGTCCTTTTCTGTAATCACGGATGCAGAGAGAGGGACCAAATATCCTTTAGTGACCAAAGAAATCCTTCCGGATGTTGCAATCTTAGATGCGGATTTGGTTCTGTCACTTCCTGGTAACATAACGGCTGACACTGGAATGGATGTATTGACCCATGCCATTGAAGCTTATGTATCGACCAAGGCTACGGACTTCTCTGATGCCTTGGCTGAAAAGGCAATCAAGCTGGTCTTTGAATACCTGCCTAAAGCCTACAAAAATGGTCAGGATGTAGAAGCGCGTGAAAAGATGCATGCAGCATCCACTCTGGCTGGTATGGCCTTTAACACAGCTTCTTTGGGTATCAATCACAGTCTGGCACATGCGGCAGGAGCTAAGTTCCATGTACCTCATGGTCGTTTAAACAGTATTTTAATGCCCCATGTCATTCAGTATAATGCTGGTATCGAATTCAACAATCGGAACCGGCAGGCGACAGACAAGACTGTAGCCAGCCGCTATCAAGATATTGCCAAACTACTGGGATGCAGTGCTTCAAGTCCTGTGTCAGGAGTAAGACAGCTGGTTGAAGCCATCAAGAAACTACAAAGAAAGCTGGAGATGCCAACTTCTCTAAGAGAATATGGTGTGAAAGCAGATGCTTTTGCTCAGTACAAGGTAGAAATTTCAGAAGCTGCTCTGCATGATGGCTGTACTCCGACTAACCCTCGCGTCCCTACAGCAGAAGAACTGCTTAAAGTATTAGAGAAAGCGTTTTAATCCTCTGAATTGCTGTTATGCCAAAATTATTGTATAATGATTAAGAGCATGCAGTACACTTCTGAACGTTTAAAATCATGAAGAAGGTTTACTAAATTGGAAGAAAAACAAAGAATGATACAGGAATACGTTCCTGGGAAACAAGTGACCTTGGCGCACCTTATCGCCAATCCTGATGAAGTCATTTTTGAAAAATTAGGGTTGCAGGCAGAAATCAAGGATGCGATTGGAATCTTGACGATCACTCCGAGTGAAGCGGCTATCATTGCAGTTGATATTGCGACCAAGGCTGCGGATGTTCAAGTTGGTTTTGTGGATCGTTTCAGCGGCTCTGTCGTGATGACAGGTGACGTTTCTTCTGTTGAGGCAGCTCTCATTGCCGTTTTACAAGGTCTGGAAGAGATTTTGGGCTTCTCCAGTACTGTCGTAACACGGACATAAAAAATCAAACTGTCGAGGGGAAGTATGAAGGGCAGAATACTAATTGTTGATGATGATCCAATTGTAAGATTAGATATCCGAAATATATTAGAAACAGCTGATTATGAAGTGGTGGCTGAGGCATCCGATGGCTTTGAGGCTATTGATTTGTGTCAGAAATATCGTTGTGACTTGGTCATAATGGACATCAAACTTCCGCTTCTGGATGGCCTGACTGCAGGTAAGAAGATACTCGAAGATGCTTTAGCTTACAGTGTGATTCTACTGTCAGCCTACAGTGATGAAAACTATGTTCAAAAAGCTAAAACCAATGGGATTAGTGCTTACTTGGTTAAACCTTTGGATGCCAAGTCCTTGATTCCAATGGTAGAGGTCTGCATTGAGAAGGGCCGCCAGCTTCAGCAGATGTCCAATGAAATGGTCAAGCTGTCGAAAAAGATAGACGATCGGATTGTGATTGAAAAGGCCAAAGGCTTACTGATGGCTCGTGATCATTTGTCAGAGCCAGAAGCTTTCAAACGCATTCGAACAATTAGTATGCAAAAGAGAGTGCCAATGATTGAGATTGCCAAATTGCTGGTGCTCCAAGATGATGTGTAATGATGTATAAAGATAAGATAAAGCAGCTTTGTCAGGAACAGACAAATTTGGATGAGGCTGATATCGAGCATCTTGTCCAACAGGCTGAGGAATTATTGAAAAATTCAGCTTATGCCAATGAAGATGTCTTCATTGACGTAAAGAATATCTTTTCGGAACATGCCATTGTCATCTTTCACAAAAAACCGGAAAGCAAGCTCAGCTTGTACGAAAACTCGGTCGTAGGTGCTATGGCTTATCTGGAAAATGAGCCAGGTGTTATTCGAACCTTGGAGACGGGCGCTCCCTCGATTGGGCTTTCGGCCAGATCGCAGGAGGGCTTAGCCATCCATCAGACAGTCTTTCCGATAGTGAGAGAAGAGCGCGTCATTGGAACGCTGATTATCGAAAGAAATGCTCCCCAGACTTTACCAGACCACTTTTCTTTAGATAAAGAGGACGGCGGTTTTGAGTTACGGAGCAATCCTGAGATTTCAGCCCAAGAGCAGTTTGTTTTATTTGATCATATAGATGAAGCATGTCTGGTCTTTGACCGGCAGGGTTATCTCAAGTATTTCAATCAAGCAGCTGCCGACTCTTATCGCCATAAGCTAGGCTATATGGACTCGATTGAGGGAATGCACTATAGCAATCTGGTCTTAGACAGTATGACTTTTGAAGAAATCCAGCAACTGGGGCCGCAAGCCCCTCAAGAAAAACCTCACCAAGTTGAGGTACATTATGGCACTTATTGCTTTTTGGTCAAGCGCTACCTGCTGGCTGAGAGTGAAAATGTGGTCATGATTTGTAAGGATATTACAGACATCAAGGAAAAGGAAGCGCAGCTTTTAACCCATACAACTACCATTCGTGAAATGAATCATCGGGTAAAGAATCACTTGCAAAACCGTTGTTTCCTTACTGCGACTACAAGCTCAGCAAAGTCCAGGAGCAGACACCAAAAAAGCTCTTAATGACAGTATGAATCGTGTGCTCTCCATAGCGGCGACTCACGAGCTCCTGTCTTCTCAGCAGGATGACAGCATTCAGATTGAGCATCTGCTGAAGGAAGTTATCGAAAATGTCCAGCACTGTTTTTCTGGGCATAGGGAAATAGCCCTGACCTACAGCTTGGAACCGGAACTCTGTCTTGACAGCAGCCGGGCTACTTCACTGGCGCTAATCGTCAATGAATTACTGCAGAACAGCTATGAACATGCTTTTAAGGACAAAAAATATCCAGAAAAGCCGCAAATCCATTTGCAGGTTGGACTTAAAAATGATATAATAACTTTAAAAGTACTGGATAATGGTAGCGGTTACAATCAAGAGCATTCCTTTGAGAATCATCTGGGTCTACTCTTGGTGGAGCGCTTTGTCCAAGGAAAATTGTTTGGAACCTTGTCTATCCACTCAGACCATGAGGGGACGACAACGACCATTCGTTTTAAAAAATAAATACTACCAGACTAACAATGATGTCAGTCGAAAAAAGCAATGACGCTTGAAGAATGTAAATGAACTCTGTTTGTTTGCATTGCTTTGAGCGTCTTTTTTTTGGAGGTTTTTAGTATGTCAGATAAAATTTTGAGTGTGGGGCTCGATATTGGGACAGCCACTACACAGCTGATCTTGTCAGAGCTTACCATCGAGAATATTGCTTCTGTGTTTACTATTCCTCGTGTCTATATTACAGATAAAAAAGTTCTTTATAAAAGTGAAATCATCTTCACACCAATTTCGGATCAACTTTTGATCGAGGTGGATAAGATCAAAAACTTTGTTCTGAATGAGTATGCGAAAGCAGGCATTCAGAAAAAAGACATTCAGATGGGGGCAGTCATCATTACTGGTGAGACGGCTCGCAAGGAAAATGCCAGTCAGGTGCTCCAAGCACTGAGCGGCTATGCTGGTGACTTTGTCGTTGCGACGGCTGGGCCAGACCTTGAGAGTATCATCGCTGGTAAAGGGGCCTGCAGCCATCAGTATTCTCAAGAGCATCATACATCAGTAGTCAATATTGATATTGGTGGGGGGACTTCCAATCTGGCAGTCTTCCGAGAAGGAGATGTGATTGATACAGGGTGTTTTGATATCGGAGGTCGGCTGATAAAGATGGATCCACAGACCCAGCGGATTAGCTATATTGCTCCAAAACTGCAGACTATCATTGCAGAGCAGGGGCTTCAGCTGGCAGTTGGTGAAACAGTCCATCGGGCTGATTTGGATCGACTGATTCAAGAAATGGTCTCCGTATTAGAACAGTCTGTAGGAATTGACAATCACAGTCCTTACTATGAGCTCCTACAGACCAACCACGGTCTCAAGTTGAACTATGATCTCCACTGCGTATCTTTCTCTGGTGGTGTGGCTGATGGAATATACTTGGAAACGACCTCGGCGGATGATTTCCGCTATGGGGATATCGGTATCCTGCTTGGCAGGGCACTGAGCAAATCCAAGATTTTTGATCAAAAGAAAGTCATCCAGTCAGCTGAGACCATCCGGGCAACCGTTGTTGGAGCGGGCAGCCATACGACCGATGTCAGCGGTAGTACCATTACCTACATCTCTGATATCCTCCCTATTAAGAACATTCCAGTTCTCAAACTGGCCGCTTCTGATGAGCATGAGGACAAGGAGGGGCTGCAGCAGATTATCAAGGACAAGGTGGCCTGGTTCACACTGGAAAATGAAGTCCAGCAGGTGGCTTTGGCAATCAATGGAGAAAAAAGCCCAAGCTTCGCCCGGGTTTTGGAATACGCAGAGGCTATTGTCAGCGGAATGAGCGAAAGCATTGAAAAGAAAATTCCGCTGCTAGTGGTGGTCAGAGAAGATATGGCCAAGGTTCTAGGTCAATGTCTCTTTGCTCAGTTGCCTAAGGATTATCCATTTGTCTGCATTGACTCAGTGGATGTCCAGAATGGTGACTATATCGATATTGGTAATCCAGTTATCGAAGGCTCGGTCCTACCGATTGTCGTGAAAACATTGGTGTTTAATTAAACTTTTATTTACACAAAGGAGGAAGTAATCCATGATTTTGAAAACAAAATTGTTTGGTCGGCTTTACGAATTTAAATCCGTAAAAGAAGTGCTGGCCAAAGCCAATGAGTACAAATCCGGAGATCAGCTGGCCGGAGTAGCAGCAGAATCTGCTGAAGAGCGTGTCGCTGCTAAGGTTGTACTAGCTCAGCTGAAACTGTCTGATTTGTTCAATAATCCGGTAGTCCCTTATGAAGAAGATGAGGTAACACGGATTATCATTGACGACGTCAATCTTCGTACTTACGAAAAGATTAAGAACTGGACAGTAGAAGAGCTGCGTGAATGGATCTTGGATAACAAGACTAAGAACGTAGACATTCAGTGGCTGTCTCGTGGGTTGACTTCTGAAATGGTAGCAGCGGTTGCTAAGTTGATGACCAACTTGGACTTGATTGTAGCTGCCAATAAGATTGTCATTACCAAACATGCCAATACAACGATTGGTATGCCGGGAACATTCTCTTCTCGTCTTCAACCAAACCATACCACAGACGATCCAGACGGTATCATGGCTTCTACTATGGAAGGTTTTGCTTATGGATGTGGGGATGCTCTTTTGGGATTGAACCCAGTAGACGACTCTGTGGAAAGTACCAAACGCATCTTGCATAAGTTTAACGACTTCATCGAAGAGTACAAGATTCCAACTCAGCACTGTGTGCTAGCTCACGTTACTACTCAGATTGAAGCCATGAATCAAGGTGCTCCGACAGGATTGGTCTTCCAGTCTATCGCTGGATCTGAAAAAGGAAATGAAGCCTTTGGTTTTGATGCTAAAATCATTCAAGAAGCTTGGGATACAGCTCTGAAAGTGGGAACAGCTGCTGGACCGAATGTCATGTACTTTGAAACAGGTCAAGGTTCTGAACTTTCGTCTGACGCTCACCATGGAGCAGACCAAGTGACTATGGAAGCTCGTTGTTATGGTTTTGCTAAACGCTTCGATCCATTCTTGGTAAATACCGTTGTTGGATTCATCGGACCTGAATATCTCTATGATTCTAAGCAGGTTATCCGGGCTGGTTTGGAAGACCACTTCATGGGCAAACTGACCGGTATCTCAATGGGTTGTGATATCTGTTACACTAACCACATGAAGGCTGACCAAAACGACGCTGAAAATCTCTTGGTTCTTCTCGGAGCAGCTAATGTTAACTACATCATGGCGATTCCTCATGGTGACGATATCATGCTTAACTATCAAACAACTGGTTACCATGAAACAGCAACCATGCGTTCACTTCTCAACAAACGTCCAATCAAGGAATTTGAAGAGTGGATGGAAAAGATGGGCTTGATGGAAGATGGTCACCTGACAGAAATCGGCGGAGACGGCTCCATCTTTATGAAATCAAATTAGCAAGGAGGAAATCATTGTGGATGAATTGCAATTAAAAGAAATGATTCGCTCATTGTTAAATGAGATGGGCGGCGACTCAGCTGTTAAAGAAACAGCAGCGACTGACCAGAACAAAGCTGAAAAACCTGCGGTTTCTCTGCAGGAAGAAGTCAAACAAGACACTTCAGTGATTGAAGATGGCATTATTCCGGATATAACAGAAGTAGATATTCAGGAACAGTTCTTGGTGCCAAATGCCATCAATGAAGAAGCCTACCGGAAGATTAAGAAATTTACTCCGGCACGTCTGGGCTTATGGCGGGCAGGTGATCGCTACAAGACACAAAGTGTTTTGCGTTTCCGTGCAGACCATGCGGCAGCTCAGGATGCGGTCTTCTCCTATGTATCAGATGACTTTGTCAAGGAAATGGGCTTCATTCCTGTACAAACTAAGGCGACTACTAAAGATGAATACTTGACACGTCCAGATTTTGGCCGGGTCTTCCCTGAAGATCAGCAGGCGATTATCAAAGAAAAATGCAAACCTAATGCCAAAGTTCAGATTGTCGTTGGTGATGGTCTTAGCTCATCAGCTATCGAGGCTAACGTCAAAGACTTCCTGCCAGCTCTGAAGCAAGGTCTGAAAATGTTCGGACTGGACTTTGGCGAAGTGCTCTTTATCAAGCATGCTCGGGTTGCGGCTATGGACCAAATCGCAGAGCTGACTGGTGCAGAAGTTATCTGTATGCTGGTTGGTGAGCGTCCAGGTCTGGTAACAGCTGAGTCCATGAGTGCTTATCTGGCTTACAAGCCAACAGTTGGTATGCCGGAAGCGAAACGGACCGTTGTTTCCAATATTCATAAAGGCGGAACACCAGCCGTTGAAGCTGGAGCCTATGTAGCAGAAATCATTAAGAAGATTCTTGATAATAAGAAATCAGGAATTGATTTGAAATAATAGGAGGTAGTGGCTTTGAAAAATGATCGATTAGGTGCAAGTGTATTAAGTGCCCTTCTGATTTCAAACGTGGATGCTGGTTTGGCAGCTTCTTTGGAGCTTAAACCACATCACAGAAGCCTGGGCATTATCACTTCTGACTGTGATGATGTCACTTATGTGGCCTTGGATGAAGCAACCAAGGCAGCAGATGTTGAAGTAGTCTATGCTCGCAGTATGTACGCTGGTGCAGGCAACGCTTCAACTAAGCTGGCTGGTGAAGTCATCGGTATCTTGGCTGGTCCAAACCCAGAAGAAGTTCGCAGCGGTCTGGATGTAGCAGTCTATGAAATCGAAAATGGGGCTAGCTTCTACAGTGCCAATGACGATGACAGCATTCCTTATTTTGCTCATTGTATCTCTCGTGCGGGTTCTTACTTGTCAGAGGGAGCTAATGCAGAAGAAGGAACAGCAATTGCTTACTTGATTGCTCCACCGGGTGAAGCTATGGTGGCACTGGATGCGGCTTTGAAAGCGGCAGATGTGCAAGTTGGGGCCTTCTACGGACCACCAAGTGAAACCAACTTTGCCGGCGGACTTCTGGTCGGATCACAGTCAGCATGCCGAGCTGCCTGCGACGCATTTGCGAATGCAGTTATCGCAGTAGCAAATGATCCTAAAAGTTATTGATTAGGAGTTGATTAAATGGCAGATAGAGCACTAGGTTTAATTGAAGTAAAAGGTTATCTAGGTGCTGTAGTTGCGGCAGATGCGGCTTTGAAGGCTGCCAATGTATCATTGCTTAATATTGAAACAGTCAAAGCTGGTTTGAATACGGTTCAATTAATAGGCGATGTCAGTGCAGTCCGCTCAGCGGTTGATGCAGCAGTTGAGTTGGTACAGGATAAACCTTACTATCTGGCCAGCCATGTAATTTCTAGGTTGGACAACCAGACAGACCTTCTCTTTGTACCAAAGAGAAACAGTAAAACAGCTAAAAAAGAGATTGCTTCTACGGCGGAAACAATCCCTTCAGAAAAAATCGAAGAAAAGCCTCAGCCTGTAAAGGAAACTAAGGCTGAACCAGCAGAGAAGCTTGAAGGAGAGACAAGGACCTACACCAGAGAAGGACTGGAAAAACTAAAAGTCGTCGAACTACGCAGCCTTGCCTATCATCAAGAAGGTATCCGTCTCAGCAAGAAAGAAATCAAATTTGCCAACAAGAAACTTCTCGTTGAGACTTTGATGGAAACAATAGGAGAGGAGTAATTGCGGATGTTTTTAGAAGATAAAGATTTGGTATCGATTCAGGAAGTAAGGAATTTGATTCGGGATGCAAAGAAAGCCCAAGCAGAACTTGCTAAAATGAGCCAAGAGCAAATTGATACCATTGTAAAAGTAGTAGCGAAAGCTTGTTATGATGAGCGTGAACGCCTAGCTAAAATGGCGGCTCAGGAAACTGGCTTTGGCCGCTGGGAAGACAAGGTATTGAAAAATGCTCTTGCTTCCAAAGGTATTCTTGAAGAAATCAAGGATATGAAAACGGTTGGGGTTCTCAGCGAAGACAAGGAAAAGAAAGTCTTGGAAGTTGGGGTTCCAGTCGGTGTCATTGCTGGCTTGATTCCATCAACCAACCCGACATCAACGGTTATGTATAAGGCTTTGATTGCTTTGAAGTCAGGAAACAGTATCGTCTTCTCTCCTCACCCAAATGCTCTTAAGTGTATTGAGGAAACGGTGGAAATCATCAAGAAAGCTGCTAAGTCAGCTGGCTGTCCAGATGGAGCTATCAGTGCGATTCATCGGGTATCCATCGCAGCTACCAATGAGTTGATGCGACACAAGGATACAAATCTGATTTTGGCGACTGGCGGAAATGCTATGGTCAAAGCGGCTTACTCATCTGGTACACCAGCAATTGGTGTAGGTCCTGGTAATGGTCCAGCCTTCATCGAAAGAACAGCAGATGTGCCAAAAGCAGTTCGTCAGATTTTGGATTCTAAAACTTTTGACAATGGTGTAATTTGTGCATCTGAGCAGTCTATCATCGTCGAAGAAGATATGAAGGAAAAGGTTGTAGCAGAGTTCAAGAAACAAGGTGCTTACTTTGTTCCAGCAGAAGATGCTAAGAAATTAGGCTCCTTTATTATCCAGCCGAGTGGTGCGATGAATCCGAAGATGGTTGGTAAAACACCGCAAGTGATTGCTGAGTTAGCTGGTATTTCAGTTCCAGCTGATGCTCGGGTCTTGATTGCAGAAGAAACTGGCGTCGGTAAGCAGTATCCATATTCTATGGAAAAACTGGCTCCAGTCTTAGGTTTCTACACTGTCAAGGACTGGTTGGAAGCTTGTGAGCTGAGCATTAAGATCTTGCATCACGAAGGTGCAGGCCACACTCTTGCTATTCATAGTCAAAACGAAGAAATTATTCGTGAATTTGCACTAAAAAAACCAGTATCTCGTCTGCTGATCAATACGCCAGCAGCTCTAGGTGGTGTCGGTGCAACGACTGGTCTCTTCCCAGCCTTTACTTTGGGTTGTGGAGCTGTGGGTGGCAGCGCGACATCTGATAATGTCAGCCCGCTCAATCTCTTCAATATCCGTCGTGTAGCTTACGGTACATCAGAACTGTCAGACCTGCGACAAGCAGAAAATATGGCAGTGGAAGAACCAAAAGCAGTAGCAGTTGACGGATCAAACGAAGAAGAACTGGTAACCTTGTTGGTTCAACGCGTATTGGAAAAACTAAAATAGTCAATATTAAACATTATAATTGGAGGATACAATCATGGCAAACGCAAATGCATTAGGAATGGTAGAAACAAGAGGACTTGTCGGCGCAATCGAAGCAGCTGATGCAATGGTCAAAGCAGCTAACGTAACTTTGGTTGGTAAAGAACAAGTCGGCGCTGGATTGGTAACAGTCTTGGTTCGTGGTGATGTCGGCGCAGTCAAAGCAGCGACAGATGCTGGAGCAGCTGCAGCTGAAAATGTTGGTGAATTGATTTCAGTTCACGTAATCCCACGTCCACATGCTGAAGTAGAAGTAATCTTGCCTCATCAAGAATAAGATTACAGACTTTCGGATAAAATTAAAAACAAGAAAATAATTGGAGGAAATAAACATGGCAAACGCAAATGCATTAGGAATGGTAGAAACAAAAGGACTCGTCGGCGCAATTGAAGCAGCTGATGCAATGGTCAAAGCCGCTAACGTAACTTTGA
Organism: Streptococcus sp. IsoGale022; assembly: GCF_031142805.1. Lineage (NCBI taxonomy): Bacteria > Bacillati > Bacillota > Bacilli > Lactobacillales > Streptococcaceae > Streptococcus > Streptococcus sp. IsoGale022. The sequence continues at coordinate 19,220 of NZ_JAKZJI010000020.1, forward strand.
TTGGTAAAGAACAAGTCGGTGCTGGTTTGGTAACTGTAATGGTTCGTGGTGATGTCGGCGCAGTCAAAGCAGCGACAGATGCTGGAGCAGCTGCAGCTGAAAATGTTGGTGAATTGATTTCAGTTCACGTAATTCCACGTCCACATGCTGAAGTGGAAGTCATTCTTCCCAAATAATTTGGGACAGATAAATATTTGCTGAAAGGGCCTGTATTGTAGTGTTCAGGCTTGATACAGGCCTCTCATGCAAATAGAATACTCAGTGAAAATGAAGCTTATGGGCAGCAGCTCGATACTAGACAGAAATGTTGATTTTCGGAGAGTATCAGATTGATTTTCACAGAGTATCAACGGAGTAGAAGGATGTGAATACATGTCAGTTTTTACAGAAGCTAAGATTAGAAAGCTTTATAGAGAATCCGTTCTCGCTGATAACGGTGTCTTTGAATTAAACAAAGATGAAAAACTGACGCCAGCAGCCAGAGGTTTTCTCAATGATCACCATATTCGAATCATTTCTTCAGGTCAGACCAAAGGGAAAACAGCCTCAGCTGCTGATGCTATCAGGGTGCCGATTACAAACCTTGAGGACTCTGCTGTGTATCCACGACTATTTAGACTGACTAAACTTTATACTTGCTTTTTGAAGAACCAGAGAGAATTGCATCAGGCTTTTCAGGATGAAAAGTGTGAGCAAGTTGGCCAACTATTGAACATAGTAGAACAAATCGTCGGCCATCATATTCTGGATGATATTTCTGATTACCAGACAGACCTGCCTAGCAATGCAGAATTGCAGGCCATTCGGGTCAGTCGACAGCTCGATCAAGAAACGGTTATGATGAGTTATCAAGAGCCGACTTGGCAGCTGAATTGCTATGAAACATATATCGAAACGACCCTCCTGCGCAAAGAATTGGAGCAGGCTGCTGATGGTGACAGAGATCAATTTGCTTGTAAGGTTTCTCAATTATTAAAATCAATTGAAGTCTTGCTCTGGTTGATAGCAAGCTAATAACAAGAGAAAGAAGAACAGCAATGACTTTAGAAAATTTGGTAAATAAAGTAATTGATAAAGTTCAGGAAGAATTGCAGGGGTCATTTGAGGTAGAAGCGAGCGGACGTCATGTCCATTTGAGTCAGGAAGATTTGGAAGCCTTGTTTGGTCCCAACTATCAATTAACAAAAGCAAAAGACCTATCACAGCCAGGCCAGTTCGCTAGTCAAGAAAGGCTGACAGTTGTCGGTCCAAAAGGCGCTTTTCACAATGTGGTTATTCTGGGACCTGTACGCAAACATTCTCAGGTAGAAGTTTCCTTGACAGACTGTTTGCAGCTGGGTACCAGGGCTCCTATTCGTGAAAGTGGTGATATCGAAGGAACACCGGGTGTTATCTTGGCTCATGGGGACAAGGCAGTTTGTCTGGATAAGGGCCTGATTGTAGCTAAGCGTCATGTTCATATGACACCGGAAGATGCTGAACGTCTGAATGTAAAAAATCACGAGATTGTACAAGTCAGAGTAGAAGGAGCTCGTCCGCTGATTTTTGATGATGTGGTTATCCGTGTTAGTCCTAAGTTTGCGACCTATATGCATATCGACTACGATGAAGCCAATGCTTGTGGTTTCAAAAAAGGAACACGCGGACGGATTATTAAAAAATAAGTCCTATGAGCAAATAAAAGGTAGGTAAAGAATGGAAAATCTAGATCATTTAGTAGATTTGATTACAGACCGCCTGATGGAAAAGTTGAAGAAAAAGCCTCAGAAACCCTCAGTATACGTCATTGGAGGCGATAAGATTCCTGACTTATTAGAAGGGGAAGGCTTTCAAGTCGTAAAAGATTCTTGCACAGCAGAGATTGTTGTTGTTGAGTCGCTTGGTTTTGATGCTTTTCTAAGACTCTCATCCCTTTGCCCTTTAGCGGTGGAGGAAGCAGTCATTTTAAAGAGTCTTTTGAAAGGCAAAAAAGTCCTCGTATCAGACAGCGCCTTTGCTATTCAACAGTACAAGCAATCTTCTAAAGTGTACTTGTATCAGGAACTGCAGGGACAGCGAGAAAAGCTGATTCGCTACGGTCTGCAATTTTATAAAGAAGGCCAACTCTTAGCACTCCTAGAAAACGATCAGGCTGAAGAGCCTCGCCCGGAAGTGAAACGGGCGGTGGCAGAAGAAGTCAGCCAGAAGACTAAGGCTCCGAGCAAGCCGGTTTTGCTTACAGAGAAGAGGCTGAGAGAAATGGGCTTGCCTGAAAGCGGAAGCTTTAAAATAGAAAAAGGAATGATTGTGACAGCCTTGGCGAGAGATTATCTAAAACGTCAAAAAATAGAAATCATAGAATAAAGGAGTGGGTAGAGATGTTTGTTGGTAAAGTAAAAGGAAGCCTTTGGGCGACTAGAAAAGACGAAAATTTAAATGGTTTGAAATTTTTAGTGGTCGAACGGCAGCTAAATGAACATCAAAGTGACCCAGCTCTGCTTATTGTGGCCGACTGCATCGGTGCAGGCGAAGGAGACCAAGTTATGGTAACCACTGGCAGTTCTGCCCGGATGAGCCTAAATAAGACGAATATCCCTGTGGATATGGTCGTTGTGGCTATCATTGACAAGGTTGACTATCACAGTGATGAAGAATATTAGAAACTAAGGTAATGTTATGAGTATCAATGAAATTATCATTTATATCATGGTTCTATTCATGCTGATCGGTGCAGTGGATAAATGTATCGGTGGCAAACTAGGACTAAGTGAAAAATTTGAAGAAGGTATCATGGCTATGGGAGCTTTGGCTCTGTCTATGGCTGGGATTATGGTAATCGCGCCCCTCTTGGCGGATGTCTTGAAACCGATTGTCGTGCCTTTGTATGGCTTGGTGGGCGCTGACCCGTCAATCTTTGCGACAACCTTCATTGCCAATGATATGGGAGGAGCTCCTCTGGCTCTCAGTCTGGCTCAGGATCCAGCAGTAGGAAATTTCGCTGCCTTTGTACTGGGCTCTATGATGGGGCCAACCATCGTCTTTACGATTCCAGTTGCCTTGGGTATTATCGAAAAAGATGATCGTCCGTTTTTGGCTCGCGGAATCTTATACGGTTTGGTAACTGTTCCGATTGGCTGTCTCCTCGGAGGATTTTTCGTACCAGGTCTGCCTTTTGGAACCTTGATTGTCAATCTTATCCCGATTATCATTGTATCTGCTCTGATTTTCATAGGATTGCTTTTGGCACCTAATGCCATGATTAAAGGTTTTGAAGTGTTTGGTCAGATTATTGTTATCTTGGCAACGCTTGGTTTGGCCTTTGGTGCAGCGCAGCTTCTGACTGGAAATGAATGGCTCATCAGCCTCTATCCAAAAGGTGCTGAGACACTGAAGGAAGCCTTTGAAGTTGTCGGAACGATTGCCGTAACCTTGGCTGGAGCCTTTGGTCTGGTAGCTGTCTTTACCAAGGTAGCCAACAAACCGCTTTCTGCTATCGGAAAATCCCTAGGAATGAACGAAGTTGGTGCAGCTGGTTTGGTAGCTTCTCTGGCTAATAACATTGCCATGTTCCAGATGATGAAGGATATGGACAAACGCGGTAAGATTATCAACGTAGCCTTTGCCGTATCTGCTTCCTTCGTTATCGGAGATCACCTAGGCTTCACAGCTGGTCAAAAACCGGAAATGATTGTGCCGATGATGATTGGTAAATTTGTCGGCGGTATCACAGCGGTATTACTGGCTTTCTTCTTAACGAAGAAGGAAGCTTAGACTTGGAGGTATGAAGTATGGCAGATATTAATCGTTCTGACCTAGAAACATTGGTTCGTAAGATTTTATTGGAAGAATTAGCCACTAAAGATGGCGGGAAGAAAGCCAGTAAGGCAGGAGTGGCTTCTATCGCCCTGCCAGGTCTAGATGTTCGTCCAGAAGATCGCTTGGATACAGGTGATGCGAGTCATCAAGTTTATACACGAGACTTGCTGACTTTAGACGAAAGCCCACGATTGGGCTTGGGTCTGATGACCATGGAAAAGACAACTTTCCCTTGGCATCTGGACTATGATGAAGTGGATTATGTCATTGAAGGGCGTCTTGATATTATCGTTGGTGACGAAGTCATGACAGCTGGCCCTGGCGAAGTACTCTTTATCCCTAAAGGCAGCGACATTCAGTTCTCTGTCAGAGATAAGGCCCGCTTTATCTATGTGACTTATCCGGCTGACTGGCAAGGCTAGTTTGTTGGAGAATTGAACTATCAAATTTACTAGAATGGCAGGACAGCGGCCTGCTGTCCTGCCATTCTATAATGATGGAAAATAAAAAAACAGATAGAAGATGAGCAACCCTGCGAAAAGTTTATCATCTGTTATCTGTCTCTGCGATTGTTATTTCTGAAGGGAAAGGCCTGTCAAGTATATTTCTTGTAGGCTTAGCTTGGCATTCCTAAAAAAGTTGGTTAGGCCCTTTTTGAGAATGCAGAATTTTTTCCTTTATAAAAAACAACCATACTCATTTTAACAGAAAACCTTAGAATAATCTATTCTTTTGACCCAAAAAAAGTTAAAAAAAAGGAATCAGAAAGAGGCGTATAGCTATGGTGTTCCTCTTATCTGATTTTCCTATTCTTTAAAATTGTAAGCGCTTCAAAATATATGTCAGCGAAAGGAGCTGTCTTATGGAAAACAAATGCAATATTACAGAATTTGTCGGTGTTAATCCGATAGGCGATACAATTGGACTTGTCATTGCCAATGTGGACCAGCAGGTGCTGGATGCTATGAAGCTAGAAAAGAGCTATCGCTCAATTGGTGTAGTCGGTGCTCGTACCGGTGCAGGTCCTCATATCATGGCTGCAGATGAAGCAGTAAAAGCGACCAATACAGAAATTGTTAAAATCGAACTGCCTCGTGATACTAAGGGTGGTGCTGGACACGGAAGTTTGATTATCTTCGGTGGTGAAGATGTATCAGATGTCAGACGAGCTGTGGAAGTAACCCTGAAGGAAGTGGATCGAACCTTTGGTGATGTTTATGCTAATGATGCAGGGCATATTGAACTCCAATATACTGCGCGTGCTAGTTATGCTTGTCAGACTGCCTTTGGTGCTGAATATGGCCGTGCTTTTGGATTGATTGTTGGAGCACCTGCAGCTATTGGTGTTGTTATGGCGGATACAGCTGTCAAGGCCGCCAACGTTACTGTTGTCGGCTATGCTTCTCCAGGAAATGGTGGTACCAGCCACTCAAACGAAGCTATCCTCTTTATCAGTGGGGATTCTGGAGCAGTTAGACAATCAGTTATCTCAGCGCGTGAAGTTGGACTGGCACTTTTAGGCAGTATGGGTGACGAGCCAACCAACTCACAGCCATCTTACATTTAAGAGTGAGAGGGAGGAAACGGTATGAGATCCAAACGTTTTGAAGTATTAAGCGAACGCCCTATCAACCAAGATGGATTTGTAAAAGAATGGGTTGAAGAAGGTTTGGTAGCTATGGAAAGCCCCAATGATCCTAAGCCCAGTATCAAGATTCAAAATGGGAAAGTGGTTGAGTTAGACGGCAAACCAAAAGAAGAATTTGACCTGATTGACCAGTTCATTGCCAACTACGGGATTGACTTGAGCCGGGCTGAAGAAGTCATTCAGATGGACTCACGAGAGATTGCCAATAAAATATTGACACCGAGTGTACCTAGGACAGAAATCATCAAGCTGACCAAGGCCATGACTCCGGCTAAAATCATTGAAGTAGTCAATCAGATGAATGTCGTGGAAATCATGATGTGTCTGCAAAAGATGCGGACTCGTAAGCAAACAGCTACTCAAGCCCACGTGACTAATGTCAATGATAATCCAGTGCAGATTGCAGCAGATGCGGCTGAAGGAGCTCTGCGTGGTTTTGCAGAGCAGGAAACAACGGTTGCCGTAGTGCGTTACGCTCCTTTCAATGCCCTGTCTCTGATGATTGGCTCCCAAGTGGGCCGTCCTGGGGTACTGACTCAGTGCTCCTTGGAAGAAGCGACAGAGCTAGAATTTGGTATGCGTGGCTTTACGGCCTATGCTGAGACCATTTCTGTTTATGGTACAGAAGATGTCTTCACTGATGGAGATGATACACCTTGGTCCAAGGCCTTTCTGGCTTCAGCCTATGCCTCTCGTGGACTCAAGATGCGCTTCACTTCCGGTACGGGGTCTGAAGTGCAGATGGGACAAGCCGAAGGCAAGTCCATGCTCTATCTGGAAGCTCGCTGTCTCTATGTAACAAAAGCAGCTGGGGTTCAAGGAACTCAGAATGGATCAGTTAGCTGTATCGGTATTCCAGCAGCTGTTCCGAGTGGTATTCGGGCGGTCGTTGCTGAAAACTTGATTGCCAGCATGCTGGACTTGGAATGTGCTTCATCAAATGACCAAACCTTTACTCACTCGGACTTACGTCGCTCTGTTCGGACTTTGATGCAGTTTGCGCCAGGTACAGACTTTATCAACTCTGGCTACTCTGCTACGCCAAACTATGACAATATGTTTGCCGGCTCTAACTGGGATGCGGAAGACTTTGACGACTACAATGTCTTGCAACGTGACCTGCGGGTAGACGGTGGTCTTCGTCCTGTACGTGAAGAGGAAGTTGTGAAGGTTCGGAACAAGGCAGCACGCGTTATGCAAGCTCTTTTCAAAGGCTTGGGCCTGCCGCCGATTACCGACGAAGAAGTCGAAGCAGCGACCTATGCTCATGGCTCTAAAGATATGCCAGAGCGGGATAAGGTTGAAGACATCAAGGCTGCTCAGGGTATTCTGGAACGCGGAGTTCAAGGGGCTGATTTGATCAAAGCCTTGGCTAATAATGGCTTCCCTGAAGTTGCCAATGAGCTGCTCAATTTGTTCAAGCAACGTGTAGCAGGGGATTTCCTGCAAACATCTGCTATCTTTGATCGGGATTGGAATGTTATTTCAGCGGTGAATTCACCGAATGATTATGTTGGTGTCGGTACAGGCCATCGTCTGGTCGGCGAAGAATGGGAAAAAGTCAAAGACATTCCTAAAGCGATTGACCCGCGTGATGTATAGGAGGAGCTAAGATGACAGAGATAAATGAAACTTTACTGCGCTCCATTATTGCAGAAGTGATGAAAGAGATGAGCGCCAATAAAAACGAAACAGCTGCTGAAACAAGCGAAAAGCCAGTCACAAAGCCTGTGTCCAATGAAAAAGCTGTCATCCGTACAGTTGGTGTGGCTAAACCTAGCCAGTCAACGGATGAAGTCGTTATTGCAGTTGGACCTGCCTTTGGAGAACAGCAGGTGAAGACGATGGTGGACATTCCTCATACGGAAGTACTGCGTCAGCTGGTGGCTGGTATCGAAGAAGAAGGGCTTAAGGCTCGCATTGTCAAGGTCTATCGTTCTTCTGACGTTGCCTTTGTAGCGGTAGAAGGAGACCACCTGTCTGGTTCTGGCATTTCTATCGGTGTTCAGTCTAAGGGAACAACGGTTATTCACCAACGTGATTTGCCACCGCTCAGTAATCTGGAACTCTTCCCGCAGGCACCTTTGTTAACTCCTGAAACCTATCGTTTGATTGGTAAAAATGCTGCTAAGTATGCCAAGGGTGAAACACCAAATCCGGTGCCAACCCTTAACGACCAAATGGCTCGTCCTAAGTACCAGGCCTACTCAGCCTTGCTGCATATCAAGGAAACGAAACTGGTTAAAAGAGGAAAACCAGCTGATGAATGTCAGGTGATTTGATGCATATGATGTCTACAAGGAGAAATCAGAATGAGTGAATCAGTAGAAACATTAGTAAAACAAATATTAGCCGAGCTAAGCGACAGCGGCTCAACTAATCAAGGAGCAGCCAATCGTCCTGTCAGTTCTGATGAAGCGACAGCGGCTGATTATCCTATTTCTAAAAAACACCCAGACTGGATAAAGGTTGGTCAGGATAAGAAATTCGAAGATATTACACTGGAAAATATCTTGTCTGGCTATGTAACTGCAGAGGATTTGCGGATTAAGCCGGAGATTTTGATCAAGCAAGGTGAAATTGCTAAGAATGCCGGCCGCGAAGCAATCCAGTATAACTTTTCTCGGGCTGCGGAACTGACCAAGGTTCCGGATGCGCGTGTGCTGGAAATCTACAATGCCCTGCGCCCTTACCGGTCTTCCAAACAGGAATTATTGGACATTGCCAATGAATTGGAAAACCAATATGGAGCTGTTATCTGTGCAGGCTTTGTCAGAGAAGCCGCTGAAAATTATGAGCGCCGCAAGAAGTTGAAAGGTGACAACTAATCCAGTTTTACCAAGGCTATTTTGGGTTGAAAAAAGATTATAGCCACTTCTTTTATAAATGCTGCTCAAAATAGCCTAATCTTGGTGGAGGTGAAAATGTGAAACGAATCATTGGAGTAGACATAGGAAATTCTTCGACCGAGTCTGCCTTAGCTGAAGTGCAAGATGATGGAAGCATTCACTTTCTTGCCTCAGCCATTGCGGATACAACAGGTATCAAGGGGACCAAGGAAAATGTCCACGGGATTTATCAATCTCTGAGAAAATTGATGGAGCAAACACCGCTTGAGTTGGGACAAATTGATTTGATTCGGATCAATGAAGCGACACCTGTTATCGGTGATGTTGCCATGGAAACCGTCACAGAGACAGTCATTACAGAGTCTACCATGATTGGTCATAATCCCCGTACTCCAGGCGGTCTGGGTCTGGGGATTGGACTGACAGTGGATATTCTTGACTTGGTTCATCATCCGATTGATGGGAAATACATCGTAGTAGTGCCGAAGATTATTGATTTTGACTTGGTTGCCCAGCTGATCAATGCCTATCTAGCTAAGGGCTATCAGATTACCGCTGCCATTCTGCAGGCGGATGATGGGGTCCTGGTCAACAACCGCATTAGCCAGAAGATTCCAATCGTGGATGAGATTCTCTTTATCGACAAGGTTCCTTTGGGCATGCAAGCTGCTGTTGAAGTAGTAGAGCAGGGGAAGGTGATTTCCCAATTATCCAATCCCTATGGCATTGCGACGGTCTTCGGCTTGAGTGCAGAAGAGACGAAAAGTATCGTTCCCATTGCCCGTGCCCTCATTGGCAACCGCTCGGCTGTCGTAATTGAGACACCAGCAGGTGATGTTCAGGCTCGGACGATTCCAGCAGGCAGTATCCAAATTATCGGCAAGGAGCATACCTTAAAGGTAGATATTTCCAAGGGTGCCGATGAGATTATGGAAAAAATCGTCTACGCCGGCGATATTAGCAATGTTGTTGGAGAAGCGGGCACCAATGTTGGTGGCATGCTGGAGAAGGTGCGCCAAACCATGGCTGACTTGACCGAGAAAGAGCCTTCCGACATTTATATCCGTGACTTACTGGCCGTCAATACTTTTGCTCCGATTTCTGTGCGCGGTGGTGTGGCTGGAGAATTTTCTATGGAGCAGGCTGTCGGCATTGCCTCTATGGTAAATTCTGACAAGCTGCAAATGTCCATCATTGCCCAAGAAGTCGAACGAGAGCTGGGTATTACCGTAGAAATCGGTGGAGCAGAAGCTGAATCAGCTATCCTCGGAGCTCTGACTACACCAGGGACGGATCGCCCCTTGGCTATTTTGGACTTAGGAGCAGGCTCGACAGATGCTTCCATTATTGATAGCAGGGGTCAAATCTTGGCTGTCCATCTAGCCGGTGCCGGTGATATGGTAACCATGCTGATCAATTCGGAGTTGGGACTGGAAAATCATCATCTGGCAGAGGACATCAAACGGTATCCTCTGGCTAAGGTGGAGAGTCTTTTCCATATCCGGCATGAAGACGGGACTGTTCAATTTTTTGACAAGCCGCTGTCTGGAGATTTGTTTGCCAGAGTTGTCATCGTAAAGGAAAATGATGAGTTTGTTCCTATTGATGATGGAGACTACTCTATCGAGAAAATCAAACTCGTTCGGCAGTCAGCCAAGGAAAGGGTCTTTGTTACCAATGCAGTTCGGGCTCTCAAGCGTGTCAGTCCTACTCAGAATATTCGAGACATTCCTTTCGTTGTCATCGTAGGTGGCTCAGCTTTGGACTTTGAAATACCTCAGCTAGTGACTGAAGCCCTCTCTCAGCATGCCATTGTGGCTGGTCGAGGCAATGTGCGTGGCTTGGTGGGACCTCGAAATGCAGTAGCGACCGGACTGATTTTGACCTATGTCAGAGAGAAATGGGGGGCCGGCTATGGAATTAGCTTATACTAGAAAGCCTACCATTAGGCTGATAGCTACGAACAATGCTCCTGCGGATAAGGTGGCACAAATCGGCTACGGTATCGAAGAGGAAGGTATTCCTTTTAGTCTGGTCAGCCCAGATGAAGTTAGCGATCCTGTATCACTAGCGCATGTGGCTGCAACTCAATCCCAGCTTTTAGTAGGGATTGCCTGTGACGGGCGAGATGCAGTCCTCCATTATCGTAACTTGCCGCTAGAAAAATTTATCTATTGCATCAAAGATTATTCCGCTATACCGGACCACGTCTTGCGCCTGTTTGGCTCAAATGCAGCGCGGCTGGTCAAGGGAGTCCCGTTTAAAAAATCTGACCTGTTAGAAGCATCTTTTTGACTTGTTCCGTTCGATTCAAAAAGATGGCCGACCTAACTACTGAAAAGAGGTGAAATGGATGGCTAGAGATAGAGAGAAAGACGAGCTCAGCAGTCCAGAACTATCAAGCTGGGGAGGAAACTCAGAATTGCAGGACAGCATTATCCAAAAAGTCCTTGCCAGATGCCAAACCTTACTGGATAAAGAGCCTCTTCTTTTCACAAATATCTATCAGGATGCCTGGGAATTGGTAACAAGGGCCAGACGCAAGGCTGAAGAGCTAGGACTAGCTGTCGTGATAACGGTGGTTGATCCAGCAGCACAAGTCGTGATGACCTATCGTATGGAAAATGCCTTGTTAGTGAGTAACGATATGGCTTATAAGAAAGCTTATACAGCTGTCGGCATGAGGATGCAGTCCAAGGATTTAGCACCTTTAACTCAGCCTGGCCAGTGGCTCTACCAGCTGGAAACGATGACTGACAATAAGGTCGTTAGTTTAGCAGGTGGCATTCCTATTTATTGCCAGTCAGAAATGATTGGCGGTATTGGCGTCAGCGGAGGAAGTTCTGAAGAAGACCAGTCCATTGCTGAGTATGCTGTAGGACTGCAGAGCAGCAAGCTAGCTAATTAAATAATATCAGAGGAGAGAATACCGCTTGCAATCCATGCTTTGGAGCTAGGGATTTTCTCCTATTTTACGAGCCTATTTCTCTGATACTCTCTTGAAATCTATGGAGTGCGGAATAAGCAACTTAGATGAGAGAGTGTAAACTATTTCGAAATGAAGGAGTATGGAGTATGGAAAAATATCTAGGTGAATTTTTAGGCACCATGGTTCTGATGGTTTTTGGGAATGGAATCGGAGCGTCTATCAGTCTTAATAAGAGTCTCGCAAAAGGTTTCTCTCCCAACTGGTTTACCGTTGTATTTGGCTGGGGCTTGGCAGTAACCTTGGGTGTCTATACGGCAGGATTTTATAATACTGGCGGTCACCTTAACCCAGCTGTCACTATTGCCTTTGCGGTGGGTGGCATCTTCCCTTGGGAGCAAGTGGTGGGCTATATCATCGCTCAGATTCTAGGGGCCTTTGTCGGAGCCGCTATTGTGGTGCTCTTCTATTATCCCCATTTCAAAGAAACCAAGGCAGAAGAAGGCAACTCAGTTGGCGTATTTGCTACTGGACCAGCCATCCAGAATCCGGCATTTAATCTGCTCAGCGAAATCGTTGCGACTTTCTTCTTCATCTTTGCACTTTTGATGATAACGCACGGTGAAATCACGCCCGGACTCACTCCACTCTTAGTTGGCTTCCTCATTATGGCGGTCGGCTTGTCTTTGGGTTCGACGACAGGTTTTGCCCTCAACCCAGCCCGGGACTTCGGTCCGCGCCTTGCTTATGCTCTCTTGCCAGTTCCGAATAAAGGAGATGCAAACTGGGCTTATGCTTGGGTGCCAATTGTAGGACCGACTATCGGCGCTGTCTTGGCTGTCTTGGCAGTCAATGCTATGTAATATACAAAATAGTAGATAAGCTAGCCGACCATTTGAAGCTAGCTTATTTATCTAACAAGTAGTAATGAAAAGTTTCAGTTTTCAAAAAAACGTTATTTAGAAAAATCACTGTTTTCATTGCTCAGGAGAAAAATATGTCTAAAAAAATTTTTGCGATTAATGCGGGCAGTTCGTCATTAAAATTTCAACTGCTCAGTATGCCCGATGAAAGCCTTTTGGTGAAAGGAATTTTTGAAAAGATTGGCTTAAAGGAAGGCATTTTTAAGATTGAATTTGAAGGTCAAAAAGAGAAGGAGCTGTTGGCTATTCCTTCGCATCAATTTGCTGTGGATTACCTGCTGAACTTTCTTTTGGAGCGGAAGCTGATTGCATCTCTGGACGAGATAGATGGAGTCGGTCATCGCGTAGCCCATGGCGGAGAATCCTTTGATGATTCTGCTTTGATAGACGAGCAAGTGCTATCCATCATTGAGAAACTGTCCTTCCTGGCTCCTAGCCATAACCCTGTCAACTTGGTAGGGATTCGAGCTTTCCAAAAGGCACTGCCGGAGACAGGACAAGTGGCTGTCTTTGATACAGCCTTCCATCAAAGCCTTTCAGAAGCCTATTATCTCTATCCTCTTTCCTGGGATTACTATCATAAATACGGTTTGAGAAAGTATGGTTTCCATGGAACGAGTCACAAGTATATTGCTCAAAAGGTAAAGGAGATTTGGGAAGGGCAGGGAGAAGCTGCGGAGCATTTGAAGATTATCAACTGCCATTTGGGCAATGGTGCTAGTATCTGCGCCATTAAAAACGGTCAGACTGTCAATACTTCGATGGGCTTTACCCCCTTGGCTGGCCTGATGATGGGCTCCCGCTCAGGTGACATAGATCCCATGATTCTTCCTTTTCTGCTAGAACAGGAAAATCTATCAGCTCAGCAATTAAGTGATGTCCTCAATAAAGAATCCGGTCTGCTGGCAATCTCCCAGCTCAGCAATGATTTAAGAGATGTTCTGGAAGCTTGTGACAGAGGAGACGAAAAAGCGCATCTGGCCCTGAATATGTTTGTCAACCGCATCGCTCAGACAATTGCAAGCTACATCACAGATTTAGATGGTCTGGATGCCTTGGTTTTTACTGCTGGAATCGGCGAGAATTCAGCAGTGATCCGCAGCTTGGTCGTTCAAAAGCTCAATTGTTTAGGACTTTCTTTAAATCAGGCAGCTAACGAGCAAGGACAGCTCTTTATCCAAAATTCTCAGTCGCAAGCTAAAATTCTCATTCTTCCAACCAACGAAGAACTGATGATTGCCCAAGACACCATGCGCTTGTTGGATTTTAAGTAGCCGAAAGAGTGATAGAATGTTCAAGGAGTGCAGGAATAACTTTCTATATTAATAAGAAAAAACCAGTTTATCCTTGTGTTGTTTAGACTCGAAAAGACAGAGCAAGACCTCTGCCTTTTCTTTTTTAGCTTAGATATCTTGCCATCTTCCAGTTCTGTAAGCACAGTCTGATGGAGCTTTTTTGCTTTTTTCATTCTTGAAAGATATAGGAAAACATGCTATAATGAAAAGAACATTCTAAAAATCAGAAAGATTATTATATAGTAAGGAAAAAAATGGCGAATATTTTAAAGACTATCATTGAAAATGATAAAGGTGAATTAAGAAAATTAGAAAAAATGGCTGACAAAGTCTTGGCTTATGAAGACGAAATGGCAGCTTTGTCTGATGAAGAACTTCAGGCAAAAACAGAAGAATTCAAGAAACGCTATGCTGATGGCGAAACTTTAGATCAGCTCTTATTTGAAGCTTTTGCGGTTGTCCGTGAAGGAGCTAAGCGAGTGTTGGGCCTTTTCCCTTATAAGGTTCAGGTTATGGGAGGAATCGTTCTCCATCATGGTGACGTTCCAGAGATGCGTACCGGTGAAGGAAAAACCTTGACTGCGACGATGCCAGTTTACTTAAATGCCCTTGCAGGCAAAGGAGTACACGTTGTCACAGTCAATGAATACCTGACTGAGCGTGACGCGACCGAAATGGGTGAACTCTACTCTTGGCTGGGCCTTTCTGTCGGTATCAATCTGGCTGCTAAGTCTCCATCTGAGAAGAAAGAAGCATACGCTTGCGACATTACCTATTCAACCAATGCTGAGATTGGCTTTGACTATCTGCGTGATAACATGGTAGTCCGCGCTGAAAACATGGTACAGCGTCCGCTCAACTATGCCTTGGTCGATGAGGTGGACTCAATCCTGATTGACGAAGCTCGGACACCATTGATTGTATCTGGACCGGTTTCTTCAGATACCAACCAGCTTTATCATATGGCTGACCACTATGTCAAATCTCTGGATAAGGATGACTACATCATCGATGTTCAGTCTAAGACGATTGGTCTGTCTGACTCAGGTATTGACAAGGCAGAAAGTTACTTCAAGCTGGATAATCTCTACGATATTGAAAATGTTGCCCTGACTCACTTTATCGACAATGCTCTGCGAGCTAACTACATCATGCTCCTTGACATTGACTATGTGGTCAGTGAAGATCAGGAAATTCTGATTGTCGATCAGTTTACTGGTCGGACAATGGAAGGACGCCGTTACTCTGACGGTCTCCACCAAGCGATTGAAGCCAAAGAAGGTGTGCCGATTCAGGAAGAAACAAAGACTTCTGCTTCTATCACTTATCAGAACCTCTTCCGTATGTATAAGAAGCTGTCCGGTATGACAGGTACAGCCAAGACAGAGGAAGAAGAATTCCGCGAAACATACAACATTCGTGTTATTCCAATTCCAACAAACCGTCCGGTAGCACGTATTGACCATTCTGACCTGCTCTATCCAAGTATTGATTCTAAGTTTAAGGCAGTTGTTCAGGATGTTAAAGAGCGTCATGAAAAAGGCCAGCCAGTTCTGGTCGGTACAGTTGCGGTTGAAACCAGTGATTATATTTCTAAGAAATTGGTAGAAGCTGGGGTTCCTCACGAAGTTCTTAATGCAAAAAACCACTATAAAGAGGCACAAATTATCATGAACGCCGGCCAACGTGGGGCGGTTACCATTGCGACCAATATGGCTGGACGGGGAACCGACATCAAGTTGGGTGAAGGTGTTCGCGAACTGGGCGGTCTCTGTGTTATCGGTACAGAGCGCCATGAAAGCCGCCGGATTGACAATCAGCTGCGCGGACGTTCAGGTCGTCAGGGTGACCCAGGTGAGTCACAGTTCTACCTGTCACTGGAAGATGAGCTTATGCGCCGCTTTGGCTCAGAGCGCATTAAAGCCCTCTTGGATCGAATGAACCTTAGTGACGAAGATTCTGTTATCAAGTCTGGCATGCTGACCCGTCAGGTAGAGGCAGCTCAGAAGCGTGTCGAAGGAAATAACTACGATACGCGGAAACAAGTCTTGCAGTATGATGACGTGATGCGTGAGCAACGGGAAATTATCTATGCCGAACGCCACGATGTCATTACTGCTGACCGTGACCTCAGTCCTGAAATCCATGCTATGATTAAGCGGACTATCAACCGTATCGTTGATGGCAGCAGCCACTCTGATCAGGATGATAAGATTGAAGCGATTTTAAACTTTGCTAAGTATAACTTGGTTTCAGAAGATTCTATTTCAGATAGCGATTTGGAAGGCAAGTCTGACCAAGAAATCAAAGATTATCTGTTTGAACGTGCATTGGAAGTCTACGACAGTCAGATTGCTAAGTTGCGAGACGAAGAAGCAGTGCGTGAATTCCAGAAGGTCTTGATTCTGCGCGTAGTGGACAGCAAGTGGACTGATCATATTGATGCCCTTGACCAGCTGCGCAATGCTGTTGGACTACGTGGTTATGCACAAAATAACCCAGTTGTTGAATACCAAGCAGAGAGTTTCCGTATGTTCAACGACATGATTGGCTCCATTGAATTTGATGTGACTCGTCTGATGATGAAAGCGCAGATTCATGAGCAAGAGCGTCCGCGGACAGAGCGTGCTATTAGTACGACAGCTACCCGCAATATCTCTGCTAAGGCGCCAAATATACCTGATAATATAGACCTGTCTAACGTAAAGAGAAACGACCCTTGTCCATGTGGCTCTGGCAAGAAGTTCAAGAACTGTCACGGCCGTAGAAAGTAAGCATAAAAGAAGGAGAATAGATGACCTTTAAAGCAACCAGTCAACCCATTGATGTGGAAGAAGTTCGCCAACTTGCTAAGCTAGAAGGCGACATGCTCGCTCGCAAGGAAAAGCGTGACCGAGAGTTAGAAGCAATTCTGCGTGGTCAGGATGACCGCATTCTCTTGGTCATTGGTCCCTGCTCTTCAGATAATGAAGAAGCGGTGCTGGAGTATGCCAAGCGTTTATCTGCTCTCCAAGAAGAAGTAAAAGACCGTATTTTCATGGTTATGCGTGTTTATACTGCCAAGCCTCGGACGAATGGAGATGGCTACAAAGGGCTTATTCATCAACCTAATGCGACGGCCGCTCCAAGTCTGATTAACGGCATCAAGGCAGTCCGCAATCTGCACTATCGGGTCATTTCCGAGACAGGCATGACCACAGCTGATGAGATGCTCTATCCAGAAAATCTGCCTCTGGTAGATGATTTGATTTCTTACATGGCTGTAGGAGCTCGCTCGGTCGAAGACCAGCAGCACCGCTTTGTAGCTAGTGGAGCAGACCTACCGACTGGCTTGAAAAATCCGACTTCTGGCAATCTCAATGTCATGTTTAACGGCATCTATGCAGCTCAGAACAAGCAGAGTTTCCTCTTTTCAGGTAAGGAAGTCGAAACATCTGGCAATCCTTTGGCGCATGCCATCTTGCGTGGTGCCCTCAATGAATACGGTAAGAATATTCCTAACTACTATTATGATAATTTGTTGGACACTATTGCCCAGTATGAAAAAATGGGCTTAGAAAATCCCTTTATCATCATTGATACCAATCATGATAACTCTGGTAAGCAGTATCTGGAGCAGGTTCGTATCGTTCGCCAGACTCTGATTAACCGGGACTGGAATGAAAAGATTAAGGCTACAGTACGTGGCTTTATGATTGAGTCTTATCTGGAAGACGGTCGTCAGGACGAACCAGAAGTCTTTGGCAAGTCCATTACTGATCCTTGTCTGGGCTGGGCCAATACAGAACAGCTGGTTCGTGAAATTTATGATACATTAGGAAAATAGTATGGCATTTATCGAAAAAGGTCAGAAGATTGACATTGAGCAAATTAAGTCCAGAACCAGACTAACTGGTCAGGCCTTGGTTTATAAAAACAAGCGAGACCAAGAACTAGCTGAGATTCTCAGTGGGGAAGACGAGCGTATTCTCTTGGTGATTGGCCCTTGTTCATCGGACAATGAAGAGGCTGTGCTAGAGTATGCCCGCCGTTTGTCAGAGCTGCAGAAGAAGGTTGCAGATAAGATTTTTATTGTCATGCGCGTCTATACTGCTAAGCCGCGGACCAATGGGGATGGCTATAAGGGCTTGGTTCATCAGCCGGATACTTCTAAAGCACCTAGCCTTATCAATGGTTTGCAGGCAGTTCGTCAGCTCCACTACCGCGTCATTACAGAGACTGGTCTGACGACGGCTGATGAGATGCTCTATCCGTCCAATCTTGTGCTGGTAGATGACTTGGTTAGCTATCATGCTGTGGGTGCCCGCTCAGTTGAAGACCAGGAGCATCGTTTTGTGGCGTCAGGTATTGACGCTCCGGTCGGCATGAAGAATCCAACTTCTGGCAATCTGGGTGTTATGTTTAACGCTGTCTATGCGGCACAAAATAAGCAAACTTTCCTTTTTCATGGTCAGGAAGTAGAAACCTCTGGGAATCCTTTGGCTCACGTTATTCTGCGTGGGGCTACCAATGAATATGGTAAAAATATCCCAAATTTCTACTATGAGAATATGCTGGATGCCATTTCCTACTACGAAAAGATGGGCTTGGAGAATCCTTTCATCGTCATTGATACCAATCACGATAACTCTGGCAAGCAATATCTGGATCAGATTAGGATTGTGCGTCAGACCTTGCTTAATCGGGATTGGAACGAAAAGATCAAGAGAGCGGTTCGTGGTTTTATGATTGAGTCTTATCTTGAAGATGGCCGGCAAAATGAGCCGGAAGTCTTTGGGAAATCCATCACCGATCCTTGCCTGGGCTGGGACAATACTGTTCAGCTCATTGAAGAAATTTACAACACTTTAGATAAATAAGGAAAATTGAAAGGGACAGTCTTGACCTGTAAAGAGGACTAACTGTCGGGTGAAGACGAACTCAGCTGGCGGCCCAGCTGAGTTTTGTCGCCTTTATAGAGAATGATATGATTAAAGGACACGGAATTGACATAGAAGAGATAGCTGCCATTGAGCGAGCCTATCTGAAAAATGCCCACTTTGCAAAGAAAGTGCTGACCGTAGCGGAGCTTTCTCGTTTTGAGGAGTTATCCGGCAAGCGGAAAATAGAATTTCTGGCTGGCCGTTGGGCTGCTAAAGAGGCTTTTTCTAAAGCTTGGGGAACCGGTATCGGTAAACTCAGGTTTCAGGACTTGGAGATTTTAAATAATAGCCAGGGAGCGCCTTATTTCAGTCGTTCACCTTTTACTGGCAAGGTTTGGATTTCGCTCAGCCACGCTGCTGGCCTAGTTACAGCCAGCGTAATTTTGGAGGAAAATGATGAAAGCTAGTCTGCATAGACCCAGCAAGGCAGTGATTGATTTAGCTGCCATTGCTTTTAATATTAGACAACTGAGTGTCTATCTGCCTCAGACGACAGAGAAGTGGGCTGTCGTTAAAGCCAATGCTTATGGTCACGGATCTATTGAGGTTTCTAAGCACATTGAGCCCCTCGTAGATGGATTTTGTGTGTCTAATATCGATGAAGCCTTGGAGCTGCGCTCAGCTGGTATTGGAAAAAAAATTCTGGTGCTAGGGGTGTCAGATCTGGCTGCGCTTCCGCTGGCTAGAAAGGGGAAAGTGTCTCTGACTGTAGCCAGTTTGGAGTGGTTGGATCTAGCCTTAGATGCTGAAGAAGACTTGACTGGATTGTATTTTCATATCAAGATTGACTCTGGTATGGGGCGAATTGGTTTTCGAGATAGTCAGGAAGCTCAGGAGGCAATCCATCGCTTGCAGGCTGCTAGGGCTGTCGCTGAGGGAATTTTTACCCACTTTGCAACGGCAGATGAAGCGGAGCACCATAAGTTTGAAGCCCAGCTGGCTCGTTTTCATCAGATCTTATCTGAGCTGGACAGTGTCCCTCCTCTCGTTCACGCTAGTAATTCCGCCACCTCTCTCTGGCACAGCGAGACCGTTCTAAATGCTGTCCGGCTGGGTGATATCATCTATGGTCTCAACCCTAGCGGAAGAGTCTTGGAACTTCCTTATGAATTCAAGCCAGCTTTTTCGCTGGTTTCAGAATTGGTGCATGTCAAGGAAGTTGAGGCTGGAGCAGATGTTGGCTATGGAGCCACCTACACTAGCAAGTCTCAAGAGTGGATTGGCACCATTCCTTTGGGTTATGCAGATGGCTGGACACGGGATATGCAGGGCTTTGATGTCTTGATTGAGGGTCAGCGCTGCCCGCTTGTCGGCCGCGTTTCCATGGACCAAATTACAGTGCGCCTGCCTCAGGTTTATCCCCTTGGCACTCCGGTTGTGTTGATTGGAAATAGCGGAGCGGAGACCATTACGGCGACAGATGTGGCAGAAAAGCGTGGCACCATTAACTATGAGGTAGTTTGTTTGATTAGCGACCGTGTACCGAGGGTCTATAAAGACTAAGAAGATTAATGAAGGGAACCGCTTGAAGTACTTGATAATTTTCTAGCTTGGCCCCCTGTCTTTGATATTAGCACCGTAGCAGTATCAGAACTGAAAGAGGAATTATGAATTTACACCAACCTTTGACGGTTCTGCCTGGTGTGGGACCGAAATCAGCAGAAAAATTTACCAAGCTGGGTCTAGAGACTTTGCAGGATTTGCTGCTTTATTTTCCTTTTCGTTATGAGGATTTTAAAAGTAAGAATGTCCTAGACTTGGAGGATGGAGAAAAGGCGGTTGTTTCTGGTCAGGTCGTAACCCCGGCCAATGTCCAGTATTACGGCTACAAACGCAACCGGCTGCGCTTTACCATCAAGCAGGGAGAAGTCGCTCTGGCAGTTAATTTCTTTAACCAGCCTTATCTGGTAGATAAGATTGAAGTTGGAGCTAATATAGCTGTCTTTGGAAAGTGGGACAAAGCCAAGGCCAGTCTGACTGGCATGAAACTGCTGGCTCAGGTAGAGGACGACTTGCAGCCTGTCTATCGGCTGGCTCAGGGAATTAGTCAGGCCAGTCTGGTCAGGCTGATTAAGACTGCCTTTGACCAAGGATTGGACTTGCTCTTAGAGGAAAATCTGCCCCAGCCCCTGCTGGAACGCTACCAGCTAGTGAGCAGAGTTGAGTCTGTAAGGGCTATGCATTTTCCTAAGGACTTTGCGGACTACAAGCAGGCTCTTCGGCGGGTTAAATTTGAAGAACTCTTTTATTTCCAGATGCAGCTGCAGGTCTTAAAGAGAGAAACCAAGGCTGTCAGCAATGGATTGAAGATTGATTGGCAGTCGGATGCTGTGGCCGAGAAAAAGCAGAGCTTGCCTTTTGAGCTGACTTCGGCTCAGGAGCGCAGTCTGACACAGATTTTGCAGGATTTGCGGTCGCCTGGACACATGAATCGCCTGCTGCAGGGGGATGTGGGAAGCGGAAAGACAGTAGTCGCTGGTCTGGCTATGTATGCTGTTTATACAGCTGGCTTTCAGTCCGCTCTGATGGTTCCAACAGAAATTTTGGCTGAGCAGCATTTTGACAGCCTAACCCAGCTATTTCCAGAACTGAAATTAGCCCTACTTACTGGGGGAATGAAAGCGGCTGAACGCCGGGAAACCTTGGTAGCGATTGAAAAAGGTCAGGTGGACATGATTGTCGGAACCCATGCCCTGATTCAGGAAGGAGTCCGTTACCATGCGTTGGGCTTGGTCATTATTGACGAGCAGCATCGCTTTGGGGTGGAGCAACGCCGGATTTTACGGGAAAAGGGAGACAATCCTGATGTCCTCATGATGACGGCGACGCCTATTCCCAGAACCCTTGCTATTACAGCTTTTGGTGATATGGATGTGTCCATTATTGACCAGATGCCGGCGGGACGCAAGCCTATCGTCACCCGCTGGGTCAAGCATGAGCAGCTGGAAGTCGTCCTAGACTGGCTAAAAAAAGAGCTCCACAAGGGTGCTCAGGTCTACTTTATTTCTCCCTTGATTGAGGAATCTGAGGCGCTGGATCTTAAGAATGCCATTGCCCTAGAAGAAGAACTGACAGCCTATTTTGGTCAGCAGGCCCAAGTGGCTCTGCTTCATGGCAAGATGAAGAGCGAGGAAAAAGAGGTTATTATGCAGGACTTCAAGGAAGGACGGACTGATATTCTGGTCTCTACCACGGTCATTGAGGTCGGAGTCAACGTCCCCAATGCTACGGTGATGGTCATCATGGATGCGGACCGCTTCGGACTCAGCCAGCTTCATCAGCTGAGAGGCCGTGTCGGCCGAGGGAACAAGCAGTCTTATGCCGTCCTTGTTGCCAATCCTAAGACGGAGTCGGGCAAGCGCCGCATGAAAATCATGACTGAGACGACCGATGGTTTCCTGCTGGCTGAGGAGGATTTGAAAATGCGAGGTTCCGGAGAAATCTTTGGCACTCGGCAGTCTGGTATTCCTGAGTTTCAAGTGGCAGACATCGTGGAAGATTATCCGATTTTAGAAGAAGCCAGAAAGGTTGCCAGCCAGATTACTGCTGATCCGAACTGGCGGACAGAACCTAGTTGGCACTTGATTGCTCTTCATTTAGGCAAGCGAGATTACCTAGATTAAGAGTTCTTTTGATTAAGTTTCCTGCAAGTTATTTATAAGTAGGCTTTAAGTTTGAGGGATTATACTATTGTCAAATCAAAGAAAGAGGTAGGACCAATGACAATGTAAACATTACTTAAAATTCTGTAACCAAAGCTTGAAGACTAGAAGACTTGCGAGGTATGAGCCACTCAAAAAATAAGAATAAATTAGAATTTTTTCATCAACAATCTCCTAACAAATCACAATCTTCACCCAATCGGTGAAGTTTTTTTGTATGTGGCAGAAAAGACTTGTTCGTTTCAATTAGTAGATAGAAATTGCTGGACTTCTTTGACTATAAGCTTTCCCTAAGAAATCTATAAGAGATTCTTAAGTTGAGGGCTGTATCCTTATATCCAAGTAAGAACAAAAAGATTAGGGACCAGACTTGAGGTCAAACGCGCCAAGAGTTTCGTTTTTGCTCTTAAAGAATTAATGATAAACGAGGTAAAAGCTATGAAAGTTACAATCAAAGTCCACTATCCGAAGACATTTAAGCCAGCTCAGAAAATGGTGGTGACCTATGGTAAGTGATTATATTTTTGAAATTCTAGAGTCTCTGTTTGAGGTAATCTTCTAAGTCCAGCGATTCAATGAAGTTTTCCCAGTGTTAGAATATGAAAGAGTCAAAAAAGTGCTAAGCAAACTTAGCACTTTTTGATTTAAAGAAAATAAATAGGGATTTTTTCAGCCTTCCATATAATCCCGAAGTTCTTGGCCTTTTAGTCCAGCATTCAGGGCGATGAGCAGTTTGATTCTGGCTTTTTGGGCATTGAGTTCTTTGACGAAGAAGATACCAGCCTGGTGCAGCTGAACGCCGCCTCCTTCATAAGCATAGACTGGCTCAGCAATCCCGTTAAAGCAGCGAGAGACCAGAGCGATTGGCAGTCCGACTGCTATCATATCAGCCAGTTTGTCCGCCACTTCTTTAGGAAGATTGCCAGCACCGAATGCCTCTATGATGAGGCCGTCTATCTTGTCTAAATCCAGCATGTCCAGCAGTTCAGTCTTCATGCCCGCATAAGCTGGAATGATGGGCACTAGACCAGAAATGCTGTTCAAGTCAAAGCGGACCCGAGGCTCTGCTGTCTTAAAATAGAGAATCTCTTGTTTCATAATCAAGCCAAGCGGTCCGTGAGTCGGCGTCTGGAAGGTGCTGACATTGGTCGTGTGGGTCTTGGTCACATACTTGGCAGCATGTGCCTCGTCATTCATAACGACAAGCACGCCTTTATCACTGGCTTTTTCATCACTAGCCACCCGCAGGGCTGTCAGGTAGTTATAGACTCCATCGCTCCCCAGCTCATTGGAACTGCGCATAGCCCCGGTCAGAACGACCGGAATCTTCGGCAGCTGCATAGTATCCAGAAAGTAAGCCGTCTCTTCTAAAGTGTCTGTCCCATGAGTAATGACCACCCCGTCAAATTGGTCAGCACTGGCTTTGATTTTTTGGTAAAGTTTGAGCATGTGCTGGGGTGTGATATGAGGACTGGGAATATTAAAAAAGTCAATGACTTCTGTCTCAATCCCTTCAAGCGGAACTGTCACATGGTTCATAGGGTTATCAGCGTTGGTGACAACAGCCCCAGAGCCGTCAGCCTGCATGGAAATGGTTCCTCCTGTGTGCAGGACCAAGATTTTCTTTGTCATAAATCCTTTTTCTCCTTGTAGTTATGATGCAGATCTAAAAACTTACATTCTGTTTTCATAGAGTTTTCAATCCTGTTGCATAGATATTACTCCAGCTTTTCTTTTCTGCAATTCATGTGATTGTATGTCATTTTTGTGTTATAATTTATTGTATCATAAAAGGAAAGAATGAGAAAATCAATGGAAGTAAAGGCCGTCTTTTTTGATATTGATGGGACACTGGTCAATGACAGTCGAACGGTTTTGAAATCTACAGAAAAGGCTATTCATAGTTTAAAGGAGCAAGGAATATTGGTCGGTTTGGCAACCGGCCGCGGTCCGTTCTTTGTCAAACCTTTTATGGAGCAATTGGACTTAGACTTTGCTGTGACCTACAATGGCCAGTATATTTTTTCAAGAGACAGGGTAATTTCTGCCAGTCCCATTGACAAGCAGAGTTTACGGGATTTAATCGCCTATGCTAAGAAGCATCGGAAAGAAATTTCTTTGGGGACGGCTGAGGCTATGCTGGGCTCCAAGATTATGTCCTTCGGCATGAGCCCTTTCTCCCAGTGGACTAGCCGCTTCATCCCTAAGAGAATGGCGCGAACAGTCAGTCATGGATTTAATAAGGTCATCAGCAAGGCGCTGCCCCAGCATGAAAAGGATCTCCTGCAGCTGATTCAGGAGCCGATTTACCAAGCTTTGATTTTGGCCAGTCCAGAAGAAAGCCGTAAGATTGAAGCAGACTTCCCTGATTTGAAATTTACCCGCAGCAGCCCCTATGCGGTGGATATTATCAATAAAGACACGTCTAAGCTAGAGGGGATTCGCCGAGTTGGAAAGGAATATGGCTTTGACATTCATCAGGTCATGGCCTTCGGTGACTCTGACAATGACTTGGAAATGCTATCAGGAGTTGGTCTCTCTATTGCTATGGGAAATGGAACCAGCTCGGTCAAGGAAGTGGCCAAGCACACAACCACCAGCAATAGTCAGGATGGGATTCACAAGGCTCTGGAGCATTTTGGTATCCTAGCGAGGGAAAAGGTCTTTACCAGCAGTGACCATCACTTTAATAAGGTTAAAGAGTTCCATAGTGTCATGGATGAAAGTACTCAAGAAGAGCCGATTGCTTGGTCGCCTCAGGACGCTCGCTATCGGGCAGGCTTCAAGCTGGAAGAGCTGGTCGAGTTTCTGCGGGCAGCTAGTAACTCAGAGGAAGATTTTGATAGCTCTGTAGCTTACCTTCATCAGGCGCTTGACAAGGCTGCCGACAAGGTTTGCTCCAAGAGTCAGGCTGAGGTTTCTCTGGTTGGTCAGGTAGATGCCTTGATTGATACTCTTTACTTTACTTATGGCAGTTTTGTCCTGATGGGAGTGGATCCAGAGCAGCTGTTCGATATTGTCCATCGGGCTAATATGGGCAAAATTTTCCCAGACGGGAAGGCTCACTTTGACCCCGTCACCCATAAAATTCTTAAACCAGATGATTGGGAAGAAAAATACGCTCCCGAAGGAGCTATCAAAGAAGAACTAGAACGACAGATTCAGGCCTACCAGCGTACCATAGAGCAGAAAGAAGAAAACTAGAGCAGATGTCTGCTCTAGTTTTTATAAAGTTTTTTCTGGGTCTCTGACCACCAGCAAGTCAACCTTGGCGTGGCGCAGGATGTATTCGGAGGACGATCCGACTAGAAGCCGTTCAAAGGCATTGAGGCCGGTAGCACCAACCATGATCAGATCTACCTTGTGCTCTTCTGGGATATCTGTAGCCAAGAGAGTCTTGGGATTGCCCATCTCAATGACAATGTCAACATACTTGATACCGGATTTTTGAGCCTTTTCTTTTAGCTCTGCTGTCAGCTTTTTGGCATCTTCCTGCAAGTCCTCATAGACATCTGCATCAAAGGTTGAGACACTTTGCAAAGCTCGGGTATCAATGACATGGGCGATGGTGAGACGAGAGCCGTTTCGGAGAGCTACGTTAACGCCCTTTTCAAAGGCTAGTTCGGATTCGTAAGAACCGTCCACAGCAACCATAATGTTTTCATATTTCTGAGTCATAGAGCTACCTCCTCTAAAATGGTCGGCAAAGGACGTCGCATCATTCACAGAATGATTGGGCTGACCAAAAATCAATCAGTCCATAACGTCCGAGTGATTTGCAACTATTTTCTTGTTTCTATTGTAACCCTTTTCAGAAAAAAAGTAAAGATAAAATGGAAATGCTGTCAGAAAATTGCAAGCTGAGAAAGAGTCCGTTACTTTGAGGAATTAGAAGGAGAATGGCGCTTTGTATCCTATGATTCTCTTTTTAATTACATGAAAAGTGAGTTTATTTTTTGTTGTCAATCGCTTTTTCTGGTGGTATAATGATAACATTCTGATGAATAGAGGAAAAATAAGAATGAAAGAATTTGACAAGTCCAGCAAGCTGGAACATGTTGCCTATGATATTCGCGGTCCAGTTTTGGATGAAGCTATGCGCATGCGGGCCAATGGTGAAAAGATTCTCCGCCTCAATACAGGGAATCCGGCTGAATTTGGTTTTACCGCTCCAGATGAGGTCATTCATGACTTGATTATGAATGCGCGTGACAGTGAGGGCTACTCTGACTCCAAGGGAATTTTTTCAGCCCGTAAAGCCATTATGCAGTATTGCCAGCTTAAGAATTTTCCTAATGTAGATATTGATGACATTTATCTGGGAAATGGCGTCAGCGAGCTGATTGTCATGTCCATGCAAGGACTGCTTGATGACGGTGACGAGGTGCTGGTACCGATGCCAGATTACCCGCTCTGGACGGCTGCAGTCAGTCTGGCTGGTGGGAATGCTGTTCACTATGTCTGTGATGAGCAGGCAGAATGGTATCCAGATATTGACGATATCAAGTCAAAAATCACATCTAATACCAAGGCTATCATTATCATCAACCCTAACAATCCAACGGGGGCACTTTATCCTAAGGAACTTCTTCTGGAAATTGTAGAAATTGCTCGCCAAAATAATCTCATTATTTTTGCAGATGAAATCTATGACCGCATGGTGATGGATGGCAATGTCCATACGTCTGTGGCTAGTCTGGCTCCTGATATCTTCTGTGTCAGTATGAATGGTCTTTCTAAGTCGCACCGCATTGCAGGCTTCCGTGTTGGCTGGATGGTACTATCTGGGCCTAAGCATCATGTTAAGGGCTATATTGAAGGGCTGAATATGCTCTCCAACATGCGCCTGTGCTCCAATGTCTTGGCTCAACAAGTCGTCCAAACCTCACTTGGCGGTCATCAATCTGTGGATGAACTGCTCTTGCCAGGTGGTCGTATCTATGAACAGCGTAATTTCATCTATCAGGCTATTCAGGACATCCCGGGGCTGTCAGCTGTTAAGCCTAAAGCTGGTCTCTATATTTTCCCGAAAATTGACCGGAACATGTATCGCATCGACGATGATGAGCAGTTTGTGCTCAATTTCCTCAAGCAAGAAAAAGTCCTTCTCGTCCATGGACGAGGCTTTAACTGGAAGGACCCAGATCATTTCCGCATCGTTTATCTGCCTCGAGTAGATGAGCTAGCTCAAATCCAAGAAAAAATGACGCGCTTCTTGCGCCAATATCGCCGTTAATAAGCGGATGTTATAAAAAGGCTGGAAAATATTCCGGTCTTTTTCTTATCTATCCTACATATTTTTTAGTTTGATGGCTATCTTTGAATTGCAAAAATAAAAAAATTAAGATGCTCTGAAAACCGAATTTGAGATCGATTGGTAAAAATTATAGGCGGTTTTACCGACATTTTTTAGGATTTTGTCCAACATTTTTTATGCATCTGTCCAAAAATGCTTAAAAAAATGTGTTAGCGTCTTCCTTCTTGAAGACAAACGTGATAGAATGTGTTTGTCAATGTTTTAAACAATGATGAAAAAGTGGAGGAGATTATATTGACAATGAAAAAGACACTTAGTGCTTTTTCTGTCAGTGCAGCGGCATTGTCTTTGGTGCTCGCAGAAGGAGTTCAGGCTGATCAATTAGTTGATAATCAGTCTTATTCTGATGCGCCCGTTAGTCAAAGCCAACCACAGGCAGAAAACACACAGAAGGATGAATCTGTTTCGAAAGAACAGGTAGACGCTGCTCAGGCTCTTGTACAAGAAGCCGACAGCAATGTTGCACAAGGGAAAGCTGATTTGGCTCAAGCTCAGGCAAATACTGCTGCGGCTCAAAGTCAGGTCGAGCAAGCACAAGCTGAAGCTAACCGGGCACAGGAGGCAGCTGATAAAGCTGGTCCGGAAGCTATTGAAACAGCTAAGCAAGAAGAGAGCAATCAAAAAGCTCAAGTGGACAGCAACAAGTCAGAACTGGCTAAAGCTGACCAAGCAACCAAGACGGCTCAAGCTGAGCGCGATGCTCAGGCAGCTAAGACTAAAGAAGCTCAAGAGCAAGCGAAAACTCAAGAAGGACGCCTTGCTAAAGCTCAAAATGATGTGAAGGAAGCTCAGGCTAACCTAAGCGGTGAAGCTACAGCTAAGGCAGAAAAGAATGTGAAAGCAGCCCAAGATAAGGTGGCAGCTGACCAGTCTGCTGTTGAAACAGCTCAATCAAAAGTAGCTACAGCTCGCCAGACTGACAGTCAGAAGCAGGCTGAGGTAACAAAATCTCAGACTAACCAGACTCAGGCTAAGACGGCTCGTGATGCTGCTCAGAAGAACTTGCAGGATAAAACTGCTGCAGCTGAGAAGACCCAGTCAGACTTGAACCAAGCTCAACAGGCTTTGAAAAAGGCTCAAGCTGGAACGATTACTACTGAAGCTTCTAGCAATAAAAACCGTGTGTCAATGACTCTGGAATACATTGCAGCCTTGAGAGAGCTAATTGCACCGAATTTATCAGAGCAAAAAACTAATGAGATTCAAAAGAGACTAGCTGCACTGAATGCTAGTGCTAAGGCTCTCAATCGTTACGTAGCAGATCCTACAGATAGCAAAGCTTTGATTGATACCAACAATATTCCACAGAATGTTCGTCAGGAACTTTCACAGTTTGCTTCAGAACTCATCAACCAGCTGCGTGCTCAGATGGGAACAGGTGAAGTAGTTGTGACACCATCTTCAATTGATTTCGCTGATAAAGTAGCAACAGAATACCGCAAAGACAACTGGAACTGGGACTTGATGGAGAAATACCATCACGACGCTCGAGGAATTAACCGAGTAGCGCGTGAATATGGTTTGATGACCACAAGTGCTGAGCAGGAGAGTAAAGGTCTCCAGTACTATGAAAACGCCTACATCTGGAGAGAAAATGCTAATCAGATGAGTGTGGCTGAAATGAAGCGACGGGTCTATGATTCTGTTGTTGAATTCATGTTCAATGGCTACGAATGGCTGCATGCTACATCAATCTCTGGTCTCAATACTGGTCGCCAGAAAAATTATCTAGGAGTTGATTTCTCAATGGAAGGCGACATCACTATGGCTCATTTCACCATGGTGTCAGAAGATCAAGTCAAATATGCTAGCAAAAAGAACTTCAATGCCAGCCCTATTACAGGAAAAGCTCCAACAGCAAAAGTAGATCCGCAGGAAGTAGCCAAGGCTCAAACAGCCTATGATGCTGCCTTCAAGGCCAATCAACTGGCTCTGGCATCTAAGGGAGTTGCCCAGTCTACTTATAATCGGAGAGCTGCAGCTTTAGAGCAAGCCAACCAGCAACTGGCTCAGGCGCAAGCTCAAGCAGGTGAGTCAGCAACTGCTCAGGCTCAAGCAGCTCTTGCCGCAGCTCAAGAGAAGTTGGTAGCTGATCAAGCAGCTTTGGCAGCAGCACAAGCGGCCCTGCAAAACTCAAACTTGGATGACAAGACTAAAGCGGACAAATTAACTCAGGCTCAAGCAGCTCTGACTGCTGTTCAAGCAAAAGTTGCCGCAGCTCAAGAAGCTCTAAAAACTGAATCAGATAAGTTGGCTCAGCTAGAAGCAGCTTTGAATGCAGTCAAAGAAAGAAAGACTAACCTTGAAAAAGCTGTTACAGATGCTGAAGCAGCCTTGCAAACAGCTAAAGAGTCATTGTCAAATCTTGAAAATGCAGAAGAAAACTTGGAACAAGCTAAAAGCAAGCTAGCCGCAGCTCAGGCAGCTTACCAAGCGGCTCTTACAGCTCAAACAGATCAAGAAGCAAAAGTAGCAGTTTTAACTGCAGTTCAAGCACAAGCTAAGGCTACATACGACTTGCTAGCTCAAACTTATGCTGAACAAAATAAGGAAGAAGATATTCGCTATTACCAGTCTGTTTTGGCTCATACAGAGGAGCGCTTCGCTCGCTCATCGCTTACTGGACAAGCAAGAGCTCCTCAGCATACAGCTCTTGGAACGACTGGAACTGCTGGAAGTGCTAGCCCTGTAAACCATAAACAGGCAGTTGCTTCAGGTCCTGTCTTACCTAAGACAGGAGAAAACTCTTCTTGGCTTCTTCTAGCAGGCCAAATGCTTCTCCTCATGGCTATGAAATTGTTCTACAAGAAACGTTCTCTTGATTAGAAAGAACAAAATCAATCAAAAACAGTCAAATATTTGACTGTTTTTTGTTTAATATGGCTTGATATATCAAGTCATATACTTGAAAAATTCTTTATTTTATCGAATTGTATGTAATTGTTTTTCAATAAAAAATTTTCAGATAATTATTGAAAATTCACTACATTTATGATACAATGAAACCAATAAATACGAGGTAAAAACATGGCCAATTTACTAGAAAAAACACGAAAAATTACGTCAATTTTGAAGCGCTCGGAGGAGCAGATGCAGGAAGAGCTACCCTACAATGCTATTACGCGCCAGTTGGCTGATATTATCCACTGCAATGCCTGCATTATCAATAGCAAGGGCCGTCTTTTAGGTTATTTCATGCGCTATAAGACCAATAATGACCGAGTGGAAGCTTTTTTCCAGGATAAGAATTTCCCAGAGGAATACGTTCACGAAGCCAATCTGGTCTATGAAACAGAGGCTAATCTGCCAGTTGCACATGATTTGACGATTTTCCCAGTGGAGACCAAGGATGAGTTTCCGGATGGGTTGACAACCATTGCCCCTATCCATGTTTCAGGGATTCGTCTAGGCTCACTGATTATCTGGCGCAATGACAAGGAATTTGCGGACGATGATCTGATTTTGATTGAGATTGCCAGCACAGTGGTTGGTATCCAGCTGCTTAACTTCCAGCGGGAAGAGGATGAGAAAAATATCCGCCGCCGGACGGCAGTGACCATGGCAGTCAATACCCTGTCTTATTCAGAACTGAGGGCTGTTTCAGCTATTCTGGGCGAGCTCAATGGCAATGAAGGCCAGCTGACAGCGTCTGTCATTGCTGATCGCATTGGGATTACCCGCTCAGTGATTGTCAATGCCTTGCGTAAGCTGGAAAGTGCTGGGATTATTGAAAGCCGTTCGCTGGGGATGAAAGGAACTTATCTGAAAGTACTGATTCCCGATGTCTTTGATGAAATTAAAAAGAGGGACTACTAATGCCAAAAGCACTGATTTCCATTGATTATACAATTGATTTTGTCGCAGATGAGGGCAAGCTGACAGCAGGAGCGCCAGCTCAGGTAATTTCTGAAGCCATTGCTCAAGTGACGGAGGCAGCTTTTGACCGAGGAGATTATATCTTCTTTGCTATTGATGCCCATGA
Source organism: Streptococcus sp. IsoGale022 (assembly GCF_031142805.1). NCBI lineage: Bacteria > Bacillati > Bacillota > Bacilli > Lactobacillales > Streptococcaceae > Streptococcus > Streptococcus sp. IsoGale022. The sequence goes on from NZ_JAKZJI010000020.1 coordinate 50,539, forward strand.
TGAGAATGATGCCTTTCACCCAGAAAGCAAGCTGTTTCCGCCTCACAATATCAAAGGGACCAGCGGTCGCAATCTTTATGGCCCTTTGGCTGATTTTTATGACAAGCATCAAGCAGACTCGCGGGTCTTTTGGATGGATAAGCGCCATTATTCTGCCTTTTCTGGTACGGATTTAGATATCCGCCTGCGAGAAAGAAAGGTAGATACGGTCATTTTGACAGGAGTCTTGACGGATATTTGCGTCTTGCATACAGCGATTGATGCCTATAATCTTGGTTATCAGATTCAGGTGGTAGAGCCAGCTGTAGCTTCTCTGTCAGAGGAAAATCACAAATTTGCCTTAAACCACTTGCAAAATGTTCTGGGTTCGACTATAATAGATACAATTTAAGAGTAAAAGAGAAGCAGAGTAGGCTTGCTGACTTGCACAGAGAGTGCTGATAGCTGAGAGCAGCACCAAGAAAGCAAAAACCGAAGAACATGTTTCGTAATCTTTTGTGTGATCAAGCACAAACGTCGCTCACGTTACGAGCTCGGAGGCTGCCTTTTAGGGCAGCGAATAACAGTGGTACCACGGCTTTCGTCTGTTTTAGAGACGAAAGCTTTTTATTTTGCAGTAGGTCAGGTGAAGACGATGAGGAAATGTTGCTAATATCCTGAACAACAGGGCGGAGCTACAAATTGATTTGAGAGGGAAAGAACATGAAAGAAATTTTTATCGGAAACTATGGTTTAGAGCAGGTCGGACAGACCATGACCGCAACTGGCTGGGTGGCCAATATCCGCAATCACGGCAAACTAGCCTTTATTGAATTGCGGGACCGCGAGGGCTTGCTTCAGGTCTTCGTCGGCGGTGAGATTGAAGATTTTGCTAAACTGGAAGACATTGGCAAAGAGGATGTCATTGAAGTGACAGGGCAAGTGGTTCAGCGGGAAGAGCGCTTTGTTAACAAGGCTATCAAGTCTGGTCAGGTTGAGCTTAGAGCTGAGAAAATTGAAGTCATTGCTAGCAGCAAGGCATTGCCTTTTGAGCTAGATCAGCATGCCCATACAGGGGAAGACATGCGTCAGAAATACCGCTACCTGGACTTGCGCCGTGAGAAGATGACACATAACCTCAAACTACGTCACCAGGTCACCTCAACCATTCGGGAATATTTGAACAGTTTGGACTTTTTGGAAGTGGAGACGCCTTATCTGACCAAGTCAACTCCTGAAGGGGCTAGAGACTTCTTGGTGCCTAGTCGGGTCTTTAAAAATCAATTCTATGCGCTGCCTCAGAGCCCGCAGATGCTCAAGCAGTTACTGATGGGAGCTGGTCTCGAGCGCTATTATCAGATTGTTCGTTGCTTCCGTGACGAAGATCTGCGGGGCGATCGCCAGCCAGAGTTTACCCAGGTGGACTTAGAGCTGAGTTTTGCCAGCGAAGAAGAAATCCGAGCTCTGGTTGAAGCTATGCTCAAGGCTGTCGTCAAGAAAACTCATGGTTTAGAGTTGACAGAAGATTTTCCAACTATCAGCTATGAAGAGGCTATGAGCCGCTTTGGTTCTGATAAGCCAGATACACGCTTTGGTTTAGAGTTGAAGAATCTGACGGATTTGTGCCAGTCCAATGACTCTCTTCTCATCAAGAAAGCCTTGGATAATCAAGAGGAAGTGATGGGAATCTGTATTCCAGATGCGGCTAGTGCTTTTAGCAAGAAACAGCTGAGTCACTACTATCAGGAAATGAAGGAATTTGGCTGCAGTCGTTTTGCCAGTCTAAAGGTTGAAAATGGCCAGTTAGTTGGTGATTTGGCTAGTACCTTTGAGGCTGAGAGTCAGGAGTTGCTGGCGCGTTTTGAGGCCAAGGAGGGAGATCTCATCCTGCTAGTCATGGCTAAGAAGCGTCAGGCTCAGGAAGCTTTGGGACATCTACGCATAGAAGTCGCAAAAGCTTTAGATTTGATTGACCCGAGTCTGCTTCATTTTCTTTGGGTTGTGGATTGGCCGCTGCTGGAGTGGAATGAAGACCAAAACCGCTATCAAGCCATGCACCATCCTTTCACACAGGGAATCTTTGAAGATGGACAAGAGCCAGACCAATTTCGCAGCCACGCTTACGACATCGTCTTAAACGGCTATGAGATTGGCGGAGGGAGTCTGCGGATTCATAATCGGAAGGCTCAGGAAGCGATGTTTGAGCTGTTGGGCATGAGCCGGGAAGACTATGAGCGGGACTTTGGTTTCTTCCTAGAAGCCTTAGAGTACGGCTTCCCACCGCACGGCGGCTTGGCTCTGGGCTTAGATCGCTTGGTTATGATTTTGGCTGGGGAAGAAAATATCCGCCAAGTCATCGCTTTTCCAAAAAATGGTACTGGCTTTGATCCTATGCTGGAAAGCCCAAGTTTGGTGGATCAAAGACAGCTTAAAGAACTGCATTTGGAATTGAAGAATTAGCCTGAAATATGGTAAAATGAAATGATGCGAATTCCTGAAGAATAGCAGGAAGAAGCTGAAGAAAAGAGCTAGCGGATGTCAAATAAATCAGCGTCCCAAGCTTGTCAAAGTAAAGGTGAGCTGAAGCTTGGAAATAAAGATGTCATCTAGAAATTGTTATTTTCAGTCGCTAAAGCTCACATATCTTATGAAAGGAATCAGAGATGAAGATTACTCAAGAAGAAGTAAGTCACGTTGCTAAGCTGTCAAAACTGGCTTTTTCGCCAGAAGAAACTGCTGAGTTTGCGACGACATTAACCAAGATTGTTGACATGATCGAATTGCTCAATGAAGTGGACACGGAGGGTGTGCCTTTCACTTCTAATGTAGCTGCCAATATCAACTATATGCGAGAAGATGTGGCTCAGCCAGGCTGGAACCGGGAAGAGCTTTTCCAAAATGTACCTGAAAAAGAGCGGGGCTACATCAAAGTGCCTGCCATCCTAGATGACGGAGGAGATGCCTAATGACTTTTAATCACAAGACCATTGAAGAACTGCACGACTTGCTGGTCAAGAAAGAAATTTCTGCGGTAGAGTTAACTCAGGCAACTTTGGCAGACATCAAAGAACGTGAAGCAGCTGTAGACAGCTTCATTACTGTCAGCGAAGAGGAAGCTTTAGCTCAGGCTGCGGCTCTGGATGCTAAGGGTATTGATGCTGACAATTTTATGAGCGGAATTCCGCTGGCGGTTAAGGACAATATCTCAACCAAGGGAATTTTGACAACGGCTGCTTCCAAGATCCTCTACAACTACAAGCCGATTTTCGATGCGACCAGCGTGGAGAGGCTCTACGGTAAGGACATGATTATCGTCGGGAAGACCAACATGGACGAGTTTGCCATGGGTGGATCCAGCGAAAACTCCTACTTTAAGACGACTAAGAATGCTTGGGACAGCAGCAAGGTTCCTGGTGGATCATCTGGTGGTTCAGCAACAGCTGTTGCCTCTGGTCAGGTCCGTCTGTCACTGGGTTCAGATACGGGTGGTTCCATTCGTCAGCCGGCTTCCTTTAACGGTGTAGTCGGCCTCAAGCCAACCTACGGACGGGTTTCTCGTTTTGGTCTTATTGCCTTTGGTTCTTCTTTAGACCAGATAGGACCTTTCTCACAGACTGTTAAAGAAAATGCTCAGCTTCTGAATGTTATTTCTGGTAATGATCCTAAGGACTCTACATCATCACAAGAGGCAGTGCCAGACTTTACCAGCAAGATTGGCAAAGACATTAAGGGGATGAAGATTGCCCTGCCTAAGGAATACATGGGTGAGGGAATTGACAGCAAGGTCAAGGAAACTATTTTAGCAGCGGCGAAGCACTTGGAAAGTCTAGGAGCCATCGTTGAAGAAGTTAGCCTGCCTCACAGCAAGTACGGCGTGGCAGTCTACTATATTATTGCTTCTTCTGAAGCCAGCTCTAACCTGCAGCGTTTTGACGGTATTCGCTATGGCTATCGCGCAGAAGGCATTGAAAATCTAGAAGATGTCTATGTCAAATCTCGTAGCGAAGGCTTTGGTGACGAGGTGAAACGTCGGATCATGCTGGGAACTTTCAGTTTGTCATCTGGCTACTACGATGCCTACTTCAAGAAAGCTGGTCAGGTTCGGACCTTGATTATGCAGGATTTTGCTAAGGTTTTTGAGAAATATGACTTGATTTTAGGTCCAACTGCACCAACTGTTGCTTATGACTTGGGCAGTCAAAACCAAGATCCAGTGGCTATGTATCTGGCTGACCTTTTGACCATTCCAGTCAATCTGGCTGGCCTGCCGGGCATTTCAATCCCAGCTGGCTTTGCAGACGGTCTTCCTGTCGGCCTGCAGCTGATTGGTAACCACTTCGATGAAGCGACCATCTATCAGGCAGCCGCAGCATTTGAAGCGACGACTGACTATCACAAACAGCAGCCAGTTATCTTTGGAGGTGAAAAATAATGAACTTTGAAACAGTTATCGGACTGGAAGTCCATGTTGAATTGAAGACCAATTCAAAAATTTTCTCACCGGCTCCAGCTCACTTTGGTGAAGATCCAAATGCCAACACCAATATCATTGACTGGTCCTTCCCAGGTGTCCTGCCTGTTATGAATAAAGGTGTTATTGACTATGGTATCAAGGCTGCTCTGGCCTTGAACATGGATATTCACCAGAAGATGCACTTTGACCGCAAGAATTACTTCTATCCGGACAATCCCAAAGCCTATCAGATTTCTCAGTTTGATGAGCCGATTGGCTACAATGGCTGGATTGAGATTGAGCTAGAAGATGGCACGACCAAAAAAATCCGTATCGAGCGGGCTCACTTGGAAGAAGATGCCGGAAAGAATACCCATGGCAGCGATGGCTACTCTTATGTGGACCTCAACCGCCAAGGGGTGCCGCTGATTGAGATTGTATCGGAAGCAGATATGCGCAGTCCAGAAGAAGCTTATGCCTATCTGACTGCCCTCAAGGAAATCATCCAGTACACGGGCATTTCTGATGTCAAGATGGAAGAGGGCTCCATGCGGGTTGACGCTAATATTTCCATCCGTCCTTACGGTCAGGAAGAATTTGGTACCAAGACTGAGCTGAAAAACCTCAACTCCTTCAACTTTGTCCGCAAGGGTCTAGCATTTGAGGAAAAACGCCAGGCTGAAATCCTACGCAGCGGCGGTCAAATCCGTCAGGAAACCCGTCGTTATGATGAAGCGACTGGCGAAACCCTGCTCATGCGGGTTAAGGAAGGATCGGCTGACTACCGTTATTTCCCAGAGCCTGATCTGCCTATCTTTGAGATTGAAGATGATTGGATTGAGCAAGTGCGCAGTAGCCTGCCAGCCTTTCCAAAAGAACGCCGTGCCAAGTATGTGGGCGACTACGGTCTGTCTGACTACGATGCCAAACAACTGACAGCGACGAAGGCTGTGTCAGACTTCTTTGAAGCAGCTGTTGCCGCAGGTGGTGATGCTAAGGCTGTCTCTAACTGGCTCCAAGGAGAAGTGGCGCAATATCTCAATGCCGAAGTAAAGACCATCTCTGAAATTGAGCTGACACCTGAGAACCTGACTGAGATGATTGCTCTGATTGCAGACGGAACGATTTCCTCTAAGATTGCTAAGAAGGTCTTTGTCCATTTGGCCAAAAATGGCGGCTCTGCTAAAGAGTATGTGCAGAAAGCAGGTCTGATTCAAATCTCAGACCCTGCCAAGCTTCTTCCAATCATCCAAGAAGTATTTGCAAACAATGAAAAAGCGATCAATGACTATAAGGGCGGCAATAAGAATGCAGCTAAATCCCTGATCGGTCAATTGATGAAGGCCACTAAGGGGCAAGCCAACCCACAAGTAGCACAAAAACTGCTCAATGAAGAGTTGGAGAAATTGTAGAAATAAGTAGAAAACCAGTCAAGTGTACTGACCCCAAAAAGTTAGACAAAAAATATTAGTGAAAGGATTTAGTTCTGTACTGCAC
>NZ_JAKZJI010000021.1:0-56466 GCF_031142805.1 Streptococcus sp. IsoGale022
TAGACAAACTGGGATTTTTAGATTCTAACCCTTACGGAAAATAAAACGGACTATTCTCCTAAAGTACGTTCTATAACATTATAGTTTAATGCAAAGTGTAGCTATATAGTCATTTCCATAGCGTGATAATCTATGTCTTTTGTCACACGATTCATAAAAATCTATCATAGCGAGACCATTTTTGAGTTGTCCTCTAATCTGACTTTCTAAGGTATGGCTAAATTCATATCCATATTCTGGATTTATGGTTATCTTGCCTTCCTCTTCAAGCTCTTTTGAATTAAAAGGTATTGAAAACTTTAAAAGTAATTCCTCATCGGGTTTGTCCCATACGGTGTCAGCATCATACATATATATCCAAGGGTTCATAAATCCGACCATTAATAGTCCACCCTTTTTCAATACTCGAGAAGCTTCTTTATACATGTTTTTTAAATCTTCTATATATACATTTGAAACTGGATTAAAAATAATATCAAAGGTTTCATTTTCAAATGGAAATGATTTTGTCATATCGCCTTGAACTGTGTTGATTTTTAAGCCTTCTCTTTTAGCAACCAACTCATCTCTTTGTAATTGTGATTTAGAAAAATCCATTATGGTGACATCATAACCTTTTATAGCAAAAACTGGCCCCTGCTGTCCACCACCACAAGCTAAACCTAATATCTTTTTTCCGTTTGCTTTTTCAAACCATTCTTTTGGAACTTTTTTCCCAACAGTTAATGCAACAGAAATTGGATGTTTTCTAACTTCTTCTAATTCTTCATGTGTCAATGGCTCAGTATAGTCATTTTTTACATTATTCCATCTATCTTCATTTAATTTTATATAATTGTTCATCTTATAATCTCCTCGTAATTTTATACTATTTCGATTTAAGTTGAATGTGTTGCCATTACATTTTTCTCACCTCTACAAATTCCAATTTGAAGCACTGTAGATTATCTTCATTTCAAATGCTACATCTGAAATGCTGTTATCCAAAAACATATTCCGGCTATAAGTGAAATCGGAGTCATAACATATTTTTCTTTCTTACTTTTTGAAATCATGTTCATAATCGTATTCAAGGATAGGTAAGCGGCAAAGAAGAAACAAATATATTTAGTAACCTTGAAAGACAGCCACAGGGGAATAAAACCTCCGGCTTGCAAAATAATGATCATGGCAAAAATTTGAATAGCTATCGAAATGACTGCCGCAAGTCTAAATTTCTTAGGTAAGATTTTATGTTGTCCACCCATTGTATATTCGCCCAAAGGCAGACCGCAAGCAACAAGAACTGTCATAATTGCTATAATTCCAAATAATACTGCACCTAATATTGAAAACATAAATCACTATTCTCCCTTCGTAAAATCTAAAAAGTTTCAGTTACAAATTCAACTTTGTGTCACTTAATATCCCTATAAAATTATAAGAAATTCTTATCAAGTGTTCAAGTTTTATAGGTTTTTCTCAAGCTGGTCTGTTGATTTCCCTTTTCCTTTGTTCTTCCACCAATCGCTCAGGTCGACTAAGGATTGAGCGGCGGAAGGGATGAGAAGGAGGACATAGATATAGACATACTGGCTCTTGGTTTCCCAGAAGAAGTGGAAGAGGCCGCCCCCCCAATAGAAAGATGAAGGGATAGAGGTCGAAAGGCGTCAGCTTTTCCTCGGCAACGAAAAATTTATGCAGGATAAAGAAGCAGGAGAGCAGATAGATGCTGGCTAGCAGGGTTAAGAGCAGGAAATTAACAATCTGATAACCTTTTCTTTCCTCATAAATGCTGCGTAGGATAGTTGGTTTCATGTATTGCTGGCGCTCAATCTGAGGTCCAGTCCAAATAGACTGAAAAGTTGGCTCAGTCCAGGTCGACTTGACCTTTTCGTAGAAGAATTTCAGCGCATAAGCCGGATGCTTGCTGAAGTGAATCAAAATGTCCTTCAAATCCCGAGTGGCCATTTCTGTAGCCAATTTTTCATCGTATTTGTTGCGCTTGAGAATCTTGGTATTGTAGGCATCGTACCAGCCTCCCAAGGTCTGCCGATTGGGATCATCCCGCAGGCCCATAGTGATGTAGGCGATTTTTGGGGTACCGACACCAATCTTGTCCCCAATCAGCTGCTCATAGTAGGCAGTCAGTCCCTTGTTTGAAAGGACAATGCCAGCTAAAATCAAGATGATAGTCAGTGGTTTCTTCCAAGACCATTTATAAAAAATGGACAGGAAGCAGACTCCAATCAGCATGATGGCAAAGATGATGTAGTTGTTGCGCAGGAGGCAGGCCAGACTGATACTGGCCGCTCCCAGCAAAGCATAGAGTAAATTTCCTTTCTGCTCCAACTTGATAAAAGCATAGAGACTGAGCAGACAGAAGAAGAGCCCGGGAATGGTACCGTAGACAAAGAGGACGAAAAAGAGCTGTGGTAGAAAGAGAAAGGTCAGCAGAATCGTGTATTTCTGAATCATTTCTCTGGTAGTGAGGAGAGCTGTAATCTTATAAATCAATAAATGAGTGAGTAAAGTCCAGACGACATTCATGCTAAAGGCAAACTGAGTCGTTGGAGAAATAAAAGCATAAAGTCGCTCCAGAGTCATCAGTCCTAGCTGATGGGGATTACGATACATGTAGCTTCCGACGGTTGTCAGCGAGCTGTAATCTCCTCGGTTAAAGGCCAACGCTGCATTGAAAACATGCTTGGCGTCAGCTCGGATGCGGCCATCGTAGGCCGTTATCAGAAAAATCGCTGCTGCTATAAAGAGGAAGGACAAAAACCAAAAAAGATGCTTGGTCTGAACCTTTTCCAACAGGGGCCGGATTAAAAAGAGGCTGAGGAGAAAAAGTAAGAGTATAGGGTAGAAATACCAAGGATTACTGACGAATTGGACCCCTTCAGCAATCCTTAAAGGGATGTAAGTATGGGACAGCAGAATCTGTCCAGACAGGAAAAGTAAGGCAATCGCAGTCATGGTCAGAATCAGGAAGTAGCCTAGGTTGAAGATGGTATTAGAAAATTGCTTCATGAGGACCTGACCTCCACCTTGACGAAATAGCGGTCTTCTCCCAGCTCAATCAGCTTGACTGGTTGGGGATAAAATCGATCCATGACCTCTTTTTGAAGAATGTCTTCTTTAGGACCTTGGGCAATAGTCTCTCCTTCTTTTAGGAGCAGGACATGATCCATAGCAGCAGTGATTTCCTCTACATGGTGGGTGACATAGAGGATGGTTGGAGCCTGATTCATCTGTGTAATCTTACCAATTTGATCCAGCAGGCGCTCGCGGGCAAAGAGATCCAGACCGCTGGTCGCTTCGTCTAAGATAAGCAGTTCTGGCTTTTCCATGAGACTGCGCGCAATCAGCAAGAGCTGCTTTTCCCCTTGAGACAGACTGGCGTAGCTTCGGCCAATCAATTCTTGCCCGCCAATGGAAGCCAGCATTTCCCTAGCTTGATTCAGCTCAGTTTGACCGTAAGGAGCATAGAGAATACTGCTTTTATACTTGCCTGTCAGAACGATTTCTTCGGCAGTGAGATGGCTGGGCAGACGCTCAGCAATGAAGGAGCCGACTACTCCAATCTTAGTTCGCAGCTGAGGAATGTTGCCGGCGCCAAATTCCGTACCGAGAACTGTTACCTTGCCCTGAGTCTTCCAATGCTCAGCCATGAGCAGGCGCAGAAGAGTAGATTTTCCAGAACCGTTGAGACCGAGAATAGCCCAATGCTCCCCCTTTTTCACCTGCCAGTTGAGATCTTTTAAGATGGTTCGGCCTTGTTTAGCCAAGCTTACATTTTCCAGTTTGATAATCTTTTCCATTTTTACTCTTTCTTTCGTTAAATCTCCTTTATTATAACAAAATTTATGGTAAAATAACTGATAGGAGGAGTCAAATGTTTCATAAAAGTAAGCTGATGTTTTGGACCAGTGAGGTCCTTTTGCTAACAATTATTTTCTTTATCTGGCGCCAGATGGGTGATATGATAACCCCGATTGTTAGCGTTGTGAATACAATCTTGATTCCCTTTCTTGTGGGAGGATTTCTTTACTATATTACGAATCCACTGGTGAAATTTCTCCAGGACAAGCTCAAAATCAACCGAATGATTGGAATTCTGATGACGCTCAGCCTTCTGTTTGGCTTGATCGCTTTGGGCGTTATTTACCTCTTGCCGATTTTGATTAATCAGCTGAGCAGCTTGATTAATTCAACGCAAGGCCTTTATTGGGAAATTCAAAGTTTTGTCAATCAATTATCTAAAAATCCGCTCTTTCGAAATCTGAATATCCAGTCCACCATCCAGCAGCTCAACCTGTCTTATGTGGATATTCTGCAAAATATCCTTAACAGTGTGACCAACAGTCTGGGCAGCGTTCTATCGGCAGTCGTCAATACGCTGATGATTTTGATTATGACACCGATTTTCTTGGTTTATTTCCTCATGGACGGCCATAAGCTTTTGCCCATGCTGGAGCGGACAGTCCTCAAGCGCGATAAGCTCAATATCTCAAGCTTGCTGACCAATCTCAACGCTACTGTTGCCCGCTATATCAGCGGGATTTCAATCGATGCCCTGATTATCGGTGCTCTGGCCTATATTGGCTATAGCGTGATTGGGCTCAAGTACGCTTTGGTCTTTGCTATTTTCTCCAGTCTGGCTAATCTAATCCCCTATGTAGGACCGAGTATCGGCTTGATTCCCATGGTCGTTACTTATGCCTTTACGGATCCTCAGAAGATGGTGGCGGCCTTGATTTACATGCTGATTATCCAGCAGGTCGATGGCAATATCCTCTATCCCCGTATCGTTGGCGGTGTGATGAAAGTCCATCCTATTACTATCATGGTGCTCTTGCTCTTATCCAGCAATATCTATGGCGTTCTGGGGATGATTGTGGCAATCCCGACCTATTCTATCCTCAAGGAAATCGCCAAATTCCTGGCCAATCTCTATGACAATCACAAGGAAGCCCAGCAGCAAAAGAAGAACGAAGAGTTTGGGATTATTAATAAATAAAGATGAGTTTGGGAATCAATCGATTCAGGAATCTCAAGACCAGAAAATAAGACGGAAGAAGGCTCTTCCGTCTTATTTTCATTTCCTGTGCACTAAATTTAAAAATATGATATAATCAGATTTACTTATACATTTCGAGGAGAAAGAATCAATGGAAGACCCTGGCAGTCAGAACATGTTATGGCAAGCCTTATTACTGTTTATATTGACTTTGTTAAATGCCTTTTTCTCAGCTGCTGAGATGGCAATGGTATCGCTCAATCGGGCGCGTGTGGAGCAAAAGGCTGAGGAGGGCGACCTCAAGTATATCCGGCTCTTAGCTGTCTTGGAAAGCCCCAATAACTTCTTATCAACTATTCAGGTTGGGATTACGGTTATCAATATCCTGTCTGGGGCCAGCTTTGCGGATAATCTGGGAAAACTTTTCTCTTCTTGGATGGGAAATTCCGAAACTGCACGTGCTATCGGAACTTTCTTGGCTCTGGTGCTGCTGACCTATATTTCCATTGTTTTGGGCGAGCTTTATCCTAAGCGCATTGCCATGAACCTGAAAGATAATCTAGCTGTGCGGGCAGCGCCGGTCATTATTTTTCTTGGTAAGATTGTCAGCCCCTTCGTCTGGTTGCTGTCAGCATCAACCAACCTGCTGAGCCGGATAACGCCGATGAAGTTTGATGATGCAGACGAAAAGATGACCCGGGACGAGATTGAGTATATGCTGACCAAGAGTGAGGAGACCTTGGATGCGGACGAGATTGAGATGCTGCAGGGGATTTTCTCTCTGGATGAGCTGATGGCGCGTGAACTGATGGTGCCGCGGACGGATGCCTTTATGGTGGACATTCAGGACGATACCAAGGAAATCATCGAAAGCATTCTCAAGCAGAGTTTCTCGCGGATTCCTGTCTATGATGGGGATAAGGACAATGTCATCGGTCTGATTCATACCAAGCGACTGCTCAATGAAGGATTCATCAATGGTTTTGACAATATCGTTCTGCGTAAGATTCTGCAGGAACCACTCTTTGTACCGGAAACCATGTTTGTCGATGATTTGCTCAAGGAGCTTCGCAACACGCAAAATCAAATGGCGATTCTCTTGGATGAGTATGGCGGAATGGCTGGTCTGGTTACACTGGAAGACCTCTTGGAGGAGATTGTCGGTGAGATAGATGATGAGACTGACAAGGCTGAAATCGAAGTCCATGAAATCGGCGAGAACACCTACATTGTCTTAGGAACCATGACCCTCAATGACTTTAATGAATACTTTGAAGTCGAAATCGAAAGCGACGATGTGGATACGATAGCTGGTTATTACTTGACTTGTGTAGGGACTATTCCAGATCCCAAAGAACGTATTAGCTACGAAGTCGAAAGTCAGAATAAGCAACTCATTTTAACCAATGACAAGGTTAAAAATGGCCGTGTTACGAAGGTGAAAGTTGAAATTTCTGACATTATTGAAGAAGCAGAAAAGGCTGAGAAATAAACTCAGCCTTTTAAGTTTCCTTCAAGTTTTTTATAAGTCTGTCTTAAGTTTCTGGGATTATACTAATACCATCAAAATAGAAATGAGGACAGTCCAATGACATCTAAAGTTACTCTATATGATAAGCAAGTATTGACATTCTCACAGGCGCAAAAGCAGGAAAGGAAGTAATAAGAATCAGTAACATTTAAAAAGCAGCAGAAGCCCTTAACTAATTTTTTCATATAAATCTCCTAAAACAAGTATAAAGAAATTTTGAGGCTCTTTGTCGCTCCAAAACAAGGCAGCCTTAGACTACTCATAAAAGAAATCACCTCTGCCATCCAGCTGGCAGAGGTGATTTTTTATCTACAAAGAACTGCTCATCATTCTTTTTGTCTCTTAGCAAAATCTACAAAGCGAAATTTGTCTAGCTTGTGGCGGCTCTCGGTATATTGAAACTGGCGGCCGTCTGCCAGATAGACCTGAGACTTGACAGAGACGACCTGCTGGTCCTTGCCTAGGTCCATGAGAATCTTGTCTCGGTCATTGGCGTGGTCAATGGTAAATTCCTTCTTGGCATAAGCGATATTGAGCTTTAAATCATTTTCCAAATAGGCATAAATGGACTGCTCAGCGGTTTCCCTTGTCAAATGAGGGACGATACCCTTGTCTAAATAGTCAATATCTAAGACCGAGGCGATTTGGTCTACAACGCGCTGACGGATGATTCGCCAAACCAGTCGGTAGGGAGGGAAGCCAGTGATGTCCGACAGTTTCTGATCTACGGTAATCTTTTCCAAGCTGACAACATTGGTTTTGGACTGCATATTATTCTGCTGGACTACTTCTTGATAGCTGGTCAGCTTAGACACAGGAAAGTCAAACTGTTCATGCTTGATGACTTTAGAACCCTGTCCGCGGACCTTTTCAATCAATCCTTCTTCCTGCAGCAGGGCCAGAGCCTTGCGGACTGTGTCGCGGCTAACCTGATAGTCTTCTGTCAGCTGATGTTCGCTGGGCAAGAAGTCTCCGACTGCATAACGTTCCTCTAAAATATCTTTCTCAATCTGTTTGAATAATTGTTTGTATTTCTTCATCATAGACTCCACTTGTTTTCTTTTTTGCATACAACCTAGAAAATTTTATCAAAAATGAGGGCTTTTTTCAACAAACAACTTGCCTACATCTTTGAAATCGATTACAATAATTTGTAGGAGTGTGTTGAAAAACCGACTCGTAAAAAAATATAAGGAGAGTGCTGGATTCTCATTCAGCTAGTAGTCAAATGGGAAAATTTGAGAAGGAAGCTAAAGATCTGCTAGATGCAATCGGCGGCAAAGAGAATGTCACAGCAGTTAGCCACTGCGCAACGCGGATGCGCTTTGTACTTGGCGACGGTAAAAAGGCCAATGTCAAGGCTATTGAGGCAATCCCAGTGGTCAAGGGAACTTTCACAAATGCAGGGCAATTCCAAGTTATCATTGGAAATGATGTGCCAATCTTTTACAATGACTTCACTGCTGTTTCAGGTATTGAGGGGGTATCAAAAGAAGCAGCAAAGTCTGCTGCTAAGAGCAACCAAAATCCCCTTCAGCGGGTTATGGCCACTCTGGCGGAAATTTTTACACCGATTATTCCAGCTTTGATTGTCGGAGGGTTAATCCTTGGCTTCCGCAATGTCCTTGAGGGCGTGCATTGGTCTATGTTGGATGGGAAAACAATCACAGAGGTATCCAAATTCTGGTCTGGAATAAACCATTTCTTGTGGCTTCCGGGAGAAGCAATTTTCCAATTCCTGCCAGTTGGAATCACTTGGTCTGTTTCTCGTAAAATGGGAACTAGCCAAATTCTTGGGATTGTCTTGGGAATCTGTTTGGTGTCCCCACAATTGCTCAATGCTTATTCAGTAGCATCGACACCAGCAGCTGAAATCGCTAAGGACTGGGTTTGGGATTTCGGTTTCTTCACTGTCAATCGTGTTGGTTATCAAGCTCAGGTTATTCCAGCCCTTTTAGCAGGTTTATCTCTATCTTATCTGGAAATCTTTTGGCGTAAACATATTCCGGAAGTAGTGTCTATGATTTTTGTGCCATTCTTATCATTGATTCCAGCTCTGATTCTGGCTCATACTGTCTTGGGTCCTATCGGTTGGACAATCGGTCAGGGGCTTTCAACAGTTGTACTTGCAGGTTTAACTGGTCCAGTTAAATGGCTCTTTGGCGCAGTATTTGGTGCTCTTTATGCTCCATTTGTTATCACAGGTCTTCACCATATGACCAATGCCATTGATACTCAGTTGGTAGCTGATGCTGGTGGTACTGGTCTTTGGCCAATGATTGCTCTGTCCAATATCGCTCAAGGTTCAGCTGTATTTGCTTATTACCTTATTAAACGCCATGATGAGCGGGAAGCGCAAATTTCCCTGCCTGCTACCATTTCAGCTTACCTTGGTGTTACTGAGCCTGCTCTCTTCGGGGTCAATGTCAAGTACGTTTATCCATTTGTTGCGGGAATGATTGGTTCGTCTATTGCGGGTCTGCTTTCTGTAACCTTTAATATAACAGCAAATGCCATTGGTATTGGTGGTTTACCAGGTATCCTTTCTATCCAAGCAAAATATATGATTCCATTTGCAGGAGTTATGTTTGTAGCAATTCTTGTACCAATGTTCCTGACTTTCTTCTTCCACAAGACAGGCTTCTTAACGAAGACAGAGGAAGATCCAGAATTGCAGGCAGAATTTGCAGCTCAGGAAGAGGCAGAATTTGCTGGGACTTCCAAAGCCGAGTCATCTCCAGAGGTGAAAGCAGCTGATTTATCAGCTCCTGTAACGATTACTAGTCCGCTGGCAGGAGAAGTAAAAGAATTGAGTCAGGCAACGGATCCTGTCTTTGCACAAGGTTTGATGGGGTGTGGAGTTGTCATTGTTCCTAGCCAAGGTGAGTTGGTTTCACCAGTCAATGGTAGAGTAACAGTCTTCTTCCCAACCAAGCATGCAATTGGCATCTTGTCAGATGAAGGGGTTGAAATCCTCATACATATCGGAATGGACACTGTCAATCTGGAAGGCAAAGGCTTTGAAGGTTATGTGTCTCAGGGAGATAAGGTCAAGGTTGGCGACAAACTCATTTCCTTTGATATAGACATGATCAAGAAAGCGGGCTATGTAACGGAAACACTAGTCATCATTACAAACTCAGACAGTTATCAGGTGGAGGAGCTTGAACAACTTCCTCGGGCAGTTGAGCGAGGAAGCCAGTTGATGAACGCTAAGCCACTTTAAAGAAAAATGAAATGACTATAGAAAGGGACGGTTCTTTAAAATCTGTCCCTTTTCTCAAAAAAAGGAGAAAATATGACACTTGATAAAACAAAGGTTGTCTACCAGATCTATCCAAAATCTTTTAAAGACACGTCTGGCAACGGTTTGGGAGATTTTCGAGGGATTATTGAAAAACTTCCTTACCTGAAAGAGCTGGGAGTGGACATGATCTGGCTCAATCCATTCTATCCGAGTCCGCAGCGGGACAATGGTTACGATATTTCTGATTACACTGCGGTAGACCCTATCTTTGGAGATATGGCAGATTTTGAAGAGATGGTAAAGGTTGGCCAGCAGCATGGTATTGACTTTATGCTGGACATGGTGCTTAACCACTGCTCGATTGAGCATGAGTGGTTCCAAAAGGCGCTGGCTGGTGATTCCTACTATCAGGACTTCTTTATCTTGCGGGATGAGCCAACGGACTGGCTGTCCAAGTTTGGCGGCAGTGCCTGGGCGCCATTTGGCGATACGGGCAAATATTATCTGCATCTCTATGATGTGACTCAAGCTGATCTTAACTGGCGCAACCCCAATGTTCGTCAAGAGCTCTTTAAAGTGGTGAATTTTTGGCGAGACAAAGGAGTCAAGGGCTTCCGCTTTGATGTCATCAACGTCATCGGAAAAGATGAGGTGCTGACGGACTGTCCAGAACAGGAGGGCAAGCCAGCCTATACTGATAAGCCAATCGTGCATGACTATCTGCGTATGATGAACGAAGCGACCTTCGGGCAGGATGATTCCTTTATGACGGTTGGCGAAATGAGTGCTACGACGATTGAAAATTGCATTCTTTACACGGATCCAGATCGGCAGGAGCTATCTATGGCTTTTAATTTCCATCATCTCAAGGTGGACTATGAAGCTGGACAGAAGTGGACGCTTAAGGCTTTTGACTTTGAAGAATTAAAACGCCTCTTCCATACTTGGGGCAAGGAAATGAGTAATCATGAAGGCTGGTCGGCTCTCTTTTGGAACAACCATGATCAGCCGCGAGCTCTCAACCGCTTTGTCGATGTAGAGAATTTCCGCAATGAAGGGGCAACCATGTTGGCAGCCAGTATTCATCTGTCGCGCGGGACACCTTACATCTACATGGGTGAGGAGATTGGCATGGTGGATCCTGACTATGACTCCATGGAAGATTATGTGGATGTCGAGTCTCTCAATGCTTACCAGAGTTTGCTTGCTGAAGGTCAATCGCCAGAAGCAGCATTCAGGATTATCAAGGCTAAATCTCGTGATAATTCTCGGACGCCTATGCAGTGGAATGATTCAGTCAATGCAGGTTTTACAACAGGAACTCCATGGCTGAAGGTGGGCAAATCCTATCCTCTTATCAATGTGGAAAATGAAATCAAGGGACCGATCTTTACCTTTTATCAGAAATTGATTGCCCTGCGTAAGGAACTACCTATCATCGCAGAGGGCAGCTATCAGCCAGCCTATGAGGACAGTCCTCAGGTCTATGCTTTTGAGCGGGAGTGGCAAGGTCAAAAACTTTTAGTCCTTAACAACTTTTATGCAGATCCGATTACAGTGGACACCCTGCCGGATTATCAAAATGGTCAGGTTCTCCTATCCAACTACGGCAAGACTCAGATTGACCATGTGATGACCCTGCAGCCATACGAAACCTTGGCAATCTTAATAGGTGAAAACTAAAGTCTCGAAAGAATCTGGAAAAAATTCCAGATTCTTTTTTCTGTGTTGGGCCAGTCTAGGCAAGTATTTTTCTGAAGTAAGAGAAACTAATACAGAATTTTAAGAAAGCCTTTGCAAAATTTGATTCTTTTCTTTATAATAAAAATTAAATAGGATAATATACATTTATACAGAAAAGGAGAAGTTCATGAAAAAACAAGTTTCTTACAAGCAGCTCTTCCCCACAGTGGTTTTGCTAGCTGCTTTTCTGTCCCTGCTTTTTTCTGTCCGACCGGTCGGAGCAGAAGAAGCAGTAAGTTCGTCAACTTCAGATGCGGCAGCTCTTACAGAGAATCCAACTGTAAGCGATGCGTCGGTTGCCAGTCAAGCTGAGAGTCCATCTGCAGAATCGGGAGAGTCAAGGCCAGCTTCTACAGAGACAGTGGAAAAGGCAGACCAGGCCCCTGCTGCAGTACAGGCTGCAGCTAGCGGACCAGAAGTTGTGCCTAATGTAGGAACCATTCAGGGAGAATCACAAGCCTCTCCCTATGAGGACAAAGAGGTTCAAGTTTCCAATGTAGTTGTGACGAAAACAGACCGCTATGGTTTTTATGTTCAAGACGTGACTCCTGATGGAAATAGCAGGACTTCTGATGCTCTTTATGTTGTTTCTAAAGAAAAAGTCGATGTCGGTGACAAACTTAGTCTTGAAGGACGCGTCAAAGAAGGCTACATGGAAGAGCTCAGCGTTCGTCAGGGGCAGACTTTCAACAAGCCAAGCGATAGCTTGACTGTCACCATGCTTATCGCTTCCAAGGTGACCAAGGAAGGCAAGGCTGACTTGCCTGCTCCAGTAGACATCGTAGCCAACATGCCTCAGGATACGGTCGATAACGATATTAATAACTATCAACCTCAAAGTGAAGCGTTGGACTACTGGGAAAGTTTAGAAGGAATGTTGACGACGGTGAAGAGGCCCCGCGTTTTAGGCCCGCAGTACCGTGGAGATATTTATCTCTTGCCGGAAGGCTACCAAGCCTTACCGCTAAACAATATCGGAGGTCTTAATCTTCGTCCAAACGCTCAAAATACAGCAACCATTCCAGTCTATGTTGGCAATAAATTCATTGCCAAGGCCAAGGATTATTTCAATGGTGATGTGGTCGGAGTCGTGACTTATCGTGGGAAGATTTACAAGTTGGAGCCGACTCAGCTGCCTGATTTGGTGAACGGTGGCTTGCAGAGACAGGTCTCTCCTATCTATCCAAGCGAGGACAAGTTGACTATTGCTTCCTACAATATCGAGAATTTTTCAGCTAATGCTAAAAAAGGTGAAACACCTGAGGAAAAAGTGACTAGAATCGCTAATTCCTTTATCAATGAAATCCACAGTCCAGATATCATTACGCTCATTGAGGTTCAAGATGAAAATGGCAGCGTTAATGACGGAACGACCAGCGGTGTCAAAAGCGGCGAGAAACTAGCGGCCCGCATCAAAGAACTGGGCGGTAAAACTTACAAGTATACCGAAGTTGCCCCACTTGACGGTCAAGATGGCGGCAAGCCTGGCTCTAATATCCGCGTGGCCTTTCTCTACGATCCAAATCGAGTGAAGTTAGTCGAAAAAGAAGCCGGTACGAGTGACGAAGCAGCTAGCTTTTCCGGTGGCCATTTGGTTAAGAATCCTGCCCGGATTAATCCAACAAATCCAGCCTTTACCAAGGTTCGTAAATCCTTGGCAGCTGAGTTTGAATTTAAGGGACAGCATATCGTCGTTATCGCCAATCATTTGAAGTCCAAGATTGGGGATGATGCCGTTTATGGCTCCGCTCAGCCAGCGGTTCAGCATACGCAGGCAGCCCGGATAGAACAGGCTAAAATTTTAAATAGCTTTGTTCAGGAAGGGTTGAGACAGAACCCTAACCTTAAGTTTGTGCTGACTGGTGATTTTAACGATTTTGAATTTTCCGAAACAGCTAAAGCACTGGCGGGCAATGAACTCATTAATCTCATGCAGGAACATGACGCGGCTGACCGTTATTCCTACTTCTACCGCGGCAGCAACCAAAGCTTGGATAACATTTTCATTTCGAAGAACCTAGCAGGCAAGGCAGTCTTTGCACCTGTCCATATCAATGCCTCTTTCATGGAGGAACATGGCAGAGCTTCAGACCATGATCCAGTAGTGGTTCAGCTTGACTTTTCTAAGGATGTCGCAGCTTCAACATCTGACAGCTCCCAACCGTCTCAATCAACTGGACAATCTACTGTAGCAGTAGAACAAGGAGCTCCGTCTCAGACCAATCCTCCATCGTCCAATCAAACTGGACAAGGTCAGACAGCTAGCAGCAAGAAGAAGGGACTCCCGCAGACCGGCCAAAATAACAGCGGCTGGGCAGTCTTGGGATTGACCCTGCTGATGTTTGCTTTTACTCTTAAAAAGAGAAGCAGAAATTAACTAAAAACAATTTAAAAAGTGAAATCAGGGTGGAATAAAGATTCTGCCCTGATTTTTTTGCCTACTGCTTTCGCCCTAAAGTTTTATCTGTTGTAAAACACTGAAAATGAAACTGAAAAACAGTTTGTTTTCTAAAAAATAGGCAAATTAAGTCTATTTTTGCTTTAATCATGTTATAATGTAGTTAGTTATAAAACGTTTTCAGAGTTAAGAGGTTGCGCGATGGTTGAAGAGAAAATTGAAGAAGCAGTTGATTATGGAAAGGTAACGGGCATGGTCCACTCCACCGAAAGTTTTGGAGCTGTGGATGGACCGGGCATCCGTTTTATTGTCTTTTTGCAGGGCTGCCATATGCGCTGCCAGTATTGCCATAATCCGGACACATGGGAGATGGAGACCAACAAATCTCAGCTGCGGACGGTGGACGATGTCTTGCAAGAAGCTCTCCGTTATAAGGGCTTCTGGGGCAACAAAGGCGGCATCACCGTCAGCGGAGGAGAAGCTTTGCTGCAGATTGATTTTCTGATTGCCCTCTTTACCAAGGCTAAGGAGCTGGGCATCCACTGTACTTTGGATACCTGTGCCCTGCCCTTCAGAAATACGCCTCGCTATCTGAAAAAATTTGACAAGCTTATGGCAGTCACTGACCTTGTTCTGCTGGATATCAAGGAGATTAACGAAGAACAGCACAAAATTGTGACCAGTCAGACCAACAAGAATATTTTGGCTTGTGCCAAGTACCTGTCTGACATTGGAAAGCCAGTCTGGATACGCCATGTTTTGGTTCCTGGATTGACCGACCGCGATGATGACCTGATTGAGCTGGGTAAATTTGTAAAGACGCTGAAGAATGTTGATAAGTTTGAAATTCTACCTTACCATACCATGGGAGAATTCAAATGGCGGGAGCTGGGCATCCCTTACAAGCTGGAAGGTGTTAAGCCTCCGACAGCTGATCGGGTCAAGAATGCCAAGGAACTCATGCAGACTGAATCCTATACAGAGTATATGAATCGGGTGCATAGTAACTAATCTACTTTAAGTATGAATTAATGGGCTGGTGGGCTAACCGGTCCATTTTTCTTAAGAAAATGTCCTTCTGCTTTTGTGAAATGCCTGTAATTGTGGTAAAATAAATGCAATAAACATTATATAAAAGAAGAGGTTTATCATGTCTAAAATTTTAGTTTTCGGTCACCAAAATCCTGATTCAGATGCCATTGGTTCATCTTACGCTTTTGCTTACTTGGCTCGTGAAGCTTATGGCTTGGATACAGAAGTTGTTGCTCTGGGTGATCCTAATGAAGAAACAGCCTTTGTTTTGGATTACTTTGGCGTGGCTGCACCGCGCGTGATTACATCTGCAAAGGCAGAGGGAGCTGAGCAAGTTATCCTGACAGACCACAATGAATTCCAGCAGTCTGTGGCAGATATTACAGAAGTTGAAGTTTATGGCGTGGTGGACCACCACCGTGTAGGCAACTTTGAAACAGCTAGTCCCCTCTACATGCGCTTGGAGCCAGTGGGATCTGCTTCCTCTATTGTTTACCGCATGTTCAAGGAGCACGGCGTAGCAGTTCCAAAAGAGATTGCAGGATTGATGCTGTCTGGTTTGATCTCTGATACTCTCTTGCTCAAGTCACCAACAACTCATCTGACTGACAAGGCCATTGCACCAGAATTGGCTGAGCTAGCTGGTGTCAACATAGAAGAGTATGGTTTGGCTATGCTCAAGGCAGGTACAAACTTGGCTAGCAAGTCTGCAGAAGAATTGATTGACATTGATGCTAAAACCTTTGAGCTGAACGGAAACAATGTCCGTGTAGCACAAGTCAACACTGTTGATATTGCCGAAGTTTTGGAGCGTCAGGCAGAAATCGAAGCTGCTATTGAAAAAGCAATTTCTGATAATGGCTACTCTGACTTTGTCTTGATGATTACAGATATTATCAACTCAAACTCAGAAATTTTAGCTATCGGAAGCAATATGGACAAGGTCGAAGCAGCCTTTAACTTTGCTCTTGAGAATAATCATGCTTTCCTAGCAGGCGCTGTTTCTCGTAAGAAGCAAGTGGTGCCTCAACTGACAGCAAGTTTTAATGCTTAAAGAGCTCATTTGACGAAATAGGTTACTAGATGGGGGCTATTCCCCTCATACTAAAAAGGAGTTTCGGCTCCTTTTTTGATAGACGAGAGAAATGAAGATTCAAGATTTACAAGACGGAGATTTGATTTTTACAGTCGGATCTTCAGAAATTGCTGCAGCAATCCGAGCAGCGACTGGCTCATACAGCCACGTGGCCATCTTTTTTAATGGTGAGATTTTTCATGCAACCGATGAGAAGGGTGTTGTCAATCAAGACTTGTCTGATTTTTTGCAGGATGAGGATGTTTATGACGTGTACCGCTATCCAGCTATTGAAGCAGATGCTGTCTTTAAAAGGGCCAAATTACATCTAGGAAAGTCATACAATTTCAGCTTTTATCCTCAGTCCGATGGTTTTTACTGTTCGGAGTATATTGCGGAAATTTTGCCGATTTTTGATACGATTCCTATGCAGTTTGGCGATGAGGAAAATCTGATTTCTGATTTTTGGCAGGAGTATTATCGGGATTTGGGCTTAACGGTTCCCATAGGTCAGCCTGGGACGAATCCTAGCCAGTTGGCTCAGTCAAGAAAACTCATCTACAAAGGAGAACTCCATGATTAAAATCATCAATCCCAGCCGTTTGACGCGCCAGCCTTTTTTTCAGGAGCTGATTGATTATTTGGATCAGCATGAGGCGGTGATTCTACGTGAGATTAAGCGAGAGTTTGAGGGTGTGGCTAATATTGACCGCTCGATAGAAGAGTATATCAAAGCTGGCTACATCCGGCGAGAGAACAAGCGATATTATCTGACGCTGCCTTTTGTGGAAAGTTTGGAGGACTTGCGTTTGGATCAGGAGGTCTTTATCCGTGATGATAGTCCCCTCTATCAGGAATTGTTGGAGCTGCGCTTTGAGACCCAACTTTCCAATCAGACAAATGCGGCGGTCTTGCTGGAAGATACAGATTTTCTGCGAGATAAGCTGACCTTGGCTAATTATTTTTACAAGATGCAACGCCAATATCCGCTGTCTGAGGCACAAAAGCCCCTCTATGCTGTCTTGGGCGATGTCAATCCAGAATATGCACTCAAGTATATGACGACCTTTCTTCTCAAGTATGTTCGCAAGGATGAGCTCATGCAGAAGCGGCGGGACATTTTTGTCGATAGCCTAGTAATCTTGGGCTATATCCGGCAAAACGAAGTAGGAAAGTATGAGTTGCAGGCCAGCTTTGACAAGGAGAGATTGACTTTCCAGCTTGACTGATTCTCCCATAGAATGAGCAGAATAGTTGACCTTTGAAAAGAAAAAACTTATACTACTGTAAACGGTATCAGATACTGTAAAAAAGAATGGAGGCAATCATATGTCACTAGAAAATAAATTCGATCAAGCTAAGGGCGCTGTTAAAGAAGGCGTGGGCAAAGTTACAGGAGATAACAAGACAGAAGCAGAAGGCTTTGTAGAAAAAACAGTTGCTAAAGCCAAAGAAGTTGCTGAAGATGCTAAAGAAGCTGTAGAAGGTGCCGTTGAAGGTATCAAAAACAGCTTGGATAAATAAGAATAGTGAGAAGAGAGTTAAAATTTAACTCTCTTTTTTCCTTTCCAAGTAGAGATGAAATCTTTTTTCCACCTTCTGTTTGTAGATGAAAAACGGAACAGATATCAGTAAACAGCAATAAAAAAGTTTTATAAAATTGTAAATAATAAAAATTTAAGCTTTTCATGCTAGGATAGAAATATAAAAAAGAACCTGCAATGGTAATATGAATTTACAGGTGGTGAAAGGAAAGATGATGAAACTATTGACGCACCTACGCCCCTCAAAGCCTTTGAAAGAGTTGAGGTGGTTTGATATTGCTGTGATCACCCTGCTTATGTTTGGGCAGTTTATTTACCGCTCAACGGAGCTTTATCTAGCTAGCTTTGCACCAGCTTCCAGCGCAGGAGCGACTGAAACGGCGACCAATACAGCCAGCGAGGGAGCGGCTTTTTCTAGCAATTTCAATTTTCAGCTACTGATGCTGGTCTTGACCATTCTTTATCTATTACTTCGGTGCTTTGACTTTAAGCAGGTTCCCATCCGTATGAGCTGGTCGGTTCTCCTTTGGACTCCTCTTATTTTTGTAGTGGTAGGGTTCTTTGGTGATATTGTAACGACGCTGAGCGGCGAGTATAATTACTTTGATCCAACTCTTTGGTCTTATGTAGATTTGCTAGAAATTTTTAGGAAATTTGCTGAACTGACACCTATGGCTATTCTCTACGGACTTCTCAATGGCTTCTATGAGGAATTCTTCTTTCTGGGTCTTATGACCTCTGTTAAGGATAAGTATAAGTGGTGGGCGCTGGCCTACTCTACTATCATTCGGATTTCTTTCCATACCTATCAGGGCATGCTTTGGGCCTTGGTTATCGGAGTGGTGTATGGTCTCTTTTACTATTTCCTATACAAGTACAAGGTCAAGAACCTCCTGCCTTTCTTTCTCATGCACGCCTTGGCGGATATGTTTGGCTCCAGCTTGATGTATGTTCTGATTAAATGGCGGTAATTTTTACAAAACAATAATAAAAAGGCGATATGCTCGCCTTTTTATTATAAATACTTTTCTGCTAGGGCATAGTCTCCTGGATAGGCTACTTTTTCTCCTTCTACGATCTGGTAAGCATCCGCTCCTTTACCAGCTAGAATGACGGCATCTCCCTCTTGATCCGTCAGACTGAGAGCTTTTTTGATGGCTTCTTCACGGTCGGCTATTTTTTCCACTGGATAGGAGATGTAGGATGCGATTTCCTCCGCAATGGCTAGAGGATCTTCATAGTTGGGGTCGTCCGCGGTTAGGATAACGGTCAGCTTAGGATGCTGATTAAGTAGGAGACCGAAGTCTTTGCGGCGGCTTTCACCCTTGTTGCCAGTAGCACCCAAAAGGAGAATAATCTTGCCTTTCTGGTGTTCCTGTACCACAGACAGTAGGTTGCTTAGACTGACGCCATTGTGGGCATAGTCAACGAAGACCTTGGCGCCGTTTTTCTGAGTCAGAACTTCCATACGGCCTGGGACTCGGGTTTCGGCAATTCCTTTTTTGATGTCTTCGAGGCTAGCACCCAGACGCAGACAGGCAAGACCAGCTGCTACTGCATTTTCCTGATTGAAGCAGCCGATGAGCTGGATATCGTAGCGGCCAGCTAATTTACCAGCAGCTTCAAAGCTGAAAGCCTGAGAATCCGTGATGGTGTTGCTAGAGTCTGCTCCATAGAAATCGTGTTCCATAGAAGCGACTTGCTCTTTCACGATTTGGAAATGGTCCATGCCGCTATTCACGATAACTGCTCGGCTATTGTCCATCAAGAGCCGCTTATTGTAGAAGTAATCTTCAAAGGTCGGATGCTCGATAGGACCGATATGGTCGGGGCTGATATTGAGAAAGACACCCACATCAAAGGTAAGGCCATAAACCCTTTTCTTGAGATAAGCCTGACTGGAAACTTCCATGATGAGATGAGTCCGATCATTAGAAAGGGCTTGGGCCATCATTTTAATGAGATCCAGACTCTCTGGTGTGGTCAGAGTTGACTTGAAGAAGGTCTCGCCATCCAAAGTGGTATTCATAGTCGAGAGCAGGGCAGGCCGATGACTTTGGGAAAGGATTTGATAGGCAAAATAAGCTGTAGTTGTCTTGCCCTTGGTGCCTGTAAAGGCTAGCAGTTTGAGCTTTTTCTCAGGATGGTCGTAAAATTCCATGGCTAAGAGACTCATGGCCTGCTTGACATCGTTGACCAAGAGGACCGGAATGCCCACTTGAAAGTCTGTCTCGCTGATATAAAAGCGCAGGCCAGCTGTGACGGCTTTTTCTAGAAATTCTTTCTTAAAAGCCTCACCCTTGACAAAAAAGAGGGTAGAGGCATCCGCTTCCCTGCTGTCATAGCTGATACTATCGAAAGTCAAGCCGCCGTAGGAGAAGAAGTATTCTCCGTCTTTAACAATATCACGAAAATTATGGTCTTCTTTTAAAATATCTAATACGGTTTCAATTTTAATCATAAATCTATTGTAAACCTTATGGCTGGGTTTTACAAGAGGCAAGGAAAAGTTTATAATAAAAGAAGAATAAATAGAAGAGGTTTTCTATGAGCCAAGAAACAACAAGCCAGCAGCAGCAGATGCTGCGGGGAACTGCCTGGTTAACTGCCAGCAATTTTATCAGTCGTCTTCTGGGTGCCATCTATATCATTCCTTGGTATATCTGGATGGGCAAGCACGGCGCCGAGGCCAACGGCCTTTTTACTATGGGCTACAATATCTATGCTTGGTTTTTACTGATTTCGACAGCCGGCGTGCCAGTGGCAGTGGCCAAGCAGGTAGCTAAGTACAATACCATTGACAAGGAAGAGCATAGCTTCACTCTGATTCGAGAGTTTCTCAAGTTTATGTTGCTTTTGGGAGCTATCTTTGCGGTGATGATGTACCTGCTTTCACCAGTTTTCGCTTCTATGTCAGGGGGCGGAGCGGACTTGGTGCCTGTTATGCAGAGTCTGTCCTGGGCTGTTTTGATATTCCCATCGATGAGTGTTATCCGAGGTTTTTTCCAAGGTTTTAACAATCTCAAGCCTTATGCCATCAGTCAGATTGCGGAGCAGGTCATTCGGGTTATCTGGATGCTGCTGACAGCCTTTTTCATCATGAAAATCGGTTCTGGCAACTATGTAGAAGCGGTTACCCAATCAACTTTTGCCGCTTTTATCGGTATGCTGGCTAGTATGGCTGTCTTGGCCTTCTATCTTTGGAAGACAGGAATGCTGACTTCCATCCTTCATAAGCCATCGAATGCTACAGAGATTAATGGCCGTGCTCTCCTTTGGGATACCATTCGTGAAGCCATTCCTTTCATTATTACAGGATCTGCCATTCAGCTTTTTCAGATTATTGACCAAGCTACCTTTATCCATGTCATGAGTTGGATTAGTAAGCACAGCAGGTCCGAGCTCTTGGTTCAGTTTGCCTATTTCTCAGCCAATCCTAATAAAGTCACCATGATTTTGATTGCAGTGGCTACCTCGATCGGCGGTGTTGGGATTCCTCTCTTGACCGAGAACTATGTCAAAGGTGATTTCCGCTCGGCTGCCCGCTTAGTGCAGGATAATCTCAGCATGCTGATTTTCTTTATCTTGCCAGCAACCATTGGTGCTGTTTTGGTAGCGGAACCTCTGTATACCGTTTTCTATGGCAAGCCAGATAGCTTAGCACTGGGACTTTTCATTTTTGCTATGCTGCAGACCATTATCCTCAGTCTATATACGGTGTTAGCTCCGATGATTCAGGCCCTCTTCCAGAATAGAAAGGCGATTATCTACTTCCTCTATGGAGTAGGAGTGAAGTTGGTGCTGCAAGTGCCATTGATTTATATTTTCAAAGCTTATGGACCTCTTCT
The DNA here is from genome assembly GCF_031142805.1 of Streptococcus sp. IsoGale022. Lineage (NCBI taxonomy): Bacteria > Bacillati > Bacillota > Bacilli > Lactobacillales > Streptococcaceae > Streptococcus > Streptococcus sp. IsoGale022. The sequence continues at coordinate 21,421 of NZ_JAKZJI010000021.1, forward strand.
TGCGACGACAATTGGTCTGATTATCCCAATCCTGCTCATGTATCAGGAAATTCGCAAGGTAACAGGTCTGAATCCTAAGAACCTCTTTAAACGGAGTCTTCTATCAGTGATTCTGACGGTTCTGATGACCATCTTTGTCTTGGTAGCAGAGCTGCTCATTGGCCTCTTTCTCCATCCTAGCGGACGGATTTCCAGCTTTGTCTATATAGCTCTGATTGGCGGCATTGGCCTCGCTGTCTATGGTGGTCTGGCGCTCAAAGTTCGCCTTATGGATCGCTTTATCGGCTCAAAAGCAGCCAGTCTCCGTCGACGCTTTCATATCTATTAAAAAGCCGCTAGGCTTTTTAATTTTTAGCTTTGTTTTTCTAAAACATTAACATTATAGTTTCAAACTATAACTAGCTCTTGAAAAGAAAAAAGATAAATGTTTTCAAAAGATGTTACAATAGAGGGTGAAATATTAGCGAAGGATTGGAAGGTTAATATGAGTAAGGACGTAAAATTAAATACACTACTGGCTCAGGCTGGGGTTAAAACAGATGAAGCAACCGGTGCCTTAACAACACCCCTGCATTTTTCAACGACCTACCAGCACCCTGAGTTTGGCCAGTCAACCGGTTATGACTATACTCGGACCAAGAATCCAACGCGGGTTAGCTTGGAAGAGACTCTGGCTGCTATCGAAAGTGCAAATTATGCCCTAGCGACTAGCTCTGGAATGTCGGCTATTGTGCTGGCCTTTAGTGCCTTTCCAGTCGGCAGTAAGGTTTTGGCTGTTCGGGATCTCTATGGCGGCTCTTTCCGCTGGTTTGCCCAGGCTGAAGCGGAAGGACGCTTTGCCTTTACCTATGCTAATACAGAAGAAGAACTACTGAATAATCTGACAGAGGATATAGATATTGTCTATATCGAGACACCGACCAATCCTCTTATGGTAGAGTTTGACATTGCCCGCATTTCCCAAGCGGCTCACGAGCGAGGAGCAGCTGTCATTGTGGACAATACCTTTTACAGTCCCATTTATCAAAAACCGCTGGAGGATGGAGCTGATATTGTTCTACACTCTGCGACCAAGTATCTGGGTGGACACAATGACGTTTTAGCTGGAGCCATCATGACCAATGACGCTGCTATCTATGACAAGCTATTCTATAACCTCAATACAACTGGGCCAGTCCTGTCTCCTTTTGACAGCTATCTGCTTCTGCGCGGTCTCAAGACATTGGCTCTCCGTATGGAGCGTTCTACTCAGAATGCACAAGAAGTGGTCGCTTTTCTGAAGCAATCTCCTGCGGTAAAAGAGGTTCTCTATCCAGGCAAGGGTGGTATGATTTCCTTTAAGATTGTAGATGAAGAAAAGATCCCTCATCTTCTAAATAGTCTTAAAGTCTTCACTTTTGCGGAAAGTTTGGGCGGAGTAGAGAGCTTGATTACCTATCCGACGACCCAGACTCATGCAGACATTCCGGTGGAGGTGCGTCATTCTTATGGCTTGACTGATGATTTGCTGCGCCTGTCGATTGGAATTGAGGATAGTCAAGATTTGGTAGACGATTTACGTGCAGCCTTGGAGAATGAATAATATGGGAAGATATAATTTTGAAAAAGCCCCTTGTCGTGTAGGGCATCATACTTATAAATGGAAAGAAGCGGAGAAGGACAAAGAAGTCCTGCCAGCCTGGATTGCAGATATGGACTTTGAAGTCCTGCCTGAAATCCAGCAAGCCGTTCATGATTACGCTAATCAGCTAGTCTATGGCTATACCTATGCTAGTGAGGAGCTAATCAATTCCGTTCTAAATTGGGAGAGGGATGAGCACGACTATACCTTTGATCGGGAAGCCTTGGTATTTATTGAAGGGGTTGTTCCTGCTATTTCGACGGCTATTCAAGCCTTTACAGAGGAAGGCGATGCCGTTCTCATCAACACTCCTGTTTACCCACCTTTTGCCCGCAGTGTTAAGCTCAATAATCGAAAGCTCATTACCAATTCTTTGATAGAGCAGGACGGTCTTTTTCAGATTGACTTTGAGCAGTTGGAGCGTGACATTGCAGATAATGAAGTCAAGATTTATGTTCTATGCAATCCGCACAATCCCGGAGGTCGAGTTTGGGAACGGGAAGTGTTAGAGAAAATTGGCCGCCTCTGCCAAAAGTACGGCGTCCTCCTGGTCTCAGACGAAATCCATCAAGACTTGACGCTGTTTGGCCATGAACATCAGTCTTTCAATACTGTTTCGCCTGACTTTAAGGACTTTAGCTTGATTTTAGCCAGTGCGACTAAGACTTTTAATATTGCTGGGACTAAAAATTCCTATGCAGTGATTGAGAATCCTGACTTGCGGCAACGATTTAAAAAACGCCAGCTGGCCAATAACCAGCATGAAATTCCTGGTCTTGGATTTTTAGCGACTGAAGCAGCCTATCGTTACGGTTGGTCTTGGTTGATGGAGCTCAAGGAAGTTCTGGAGAAGAATGTGAATTTTGTGGTTGATTATTTTGCCAAGGAAGCGCCGCGTTTGCGGGTCATGAAGCCTCAAGGAACCTATCTGATTTGGCTGGACTTTTCAGATTATGGCATGACAGATGACCAGCTCTTCCAGCTGCTGCGAGAAGAGGCTAAGGTCGTCCTGAATCGAGGAAGTGATTTTGGCCCAGAAGGTAAAGATCATGCCCGCTTAAATGTTGCTGCTCCAGAGACGATGGTTGAAGAAATCTGCTCCCGTATTGCAGAGGTATTGCCAAAATAAATCAAAAACTTTTTTGATTTATTTCTCAAATACCTTTATATCATGTGTTATAGTCTACGGAAGTAAAGTGCAGAAAATCGTTGAAAAGGTTTGCTTATAGCAAGCCTTTTCACTCTTTTTTTGATATAATAAGAAGAATAAATTGAAAGAAGGAAATCCAATCATGGGAAAACTTGAAGTTATTGCTCATCCGCTTATTCAGCATAAATTGTCTATCTTGCGTCGTACAGATACCTCTACCAAGGCATTTCGTGAATTAGTTGATGAAATCGCAATGCTGATGGGATATGAGGTCTTGCGCGATTTACCACTTGAAGATGTAGAAATTGAAACACCGATTACTAAAACAGTCCAAAAGCAGATTGCAGGGAAGAAATTAGCTATTGTACCAATCCTGCGGGCTGGTATTGGCATGGTGGATGGACTTCTGAGCTTGGTTCCAGCAGCTAAGGTCGGCCATATCGGAATGTACCGTGATGAGGAAACCTTGAAGCCGGTTGAATATCTGGTCAAGCTACCAGAAGATATTGACCAACGTCAGATTTTTGTTGTAGATCCAATGCTAGCTACGGGTGGTTCTGCGATCTTGGCTGTGGATTCTCTCAAGAAACGTGGTGCTAGCCACATTACATTTGTGTGTTTGGTTTCTGCACCTGAAGGAGTAAAAGCCTTGCAGGAAGCTCATCCAGATGTTGATATTTTCACAGCTGCTCTGGATGACCACCTCAATGACCATGGTTATATCGTACCAGGACTGGGAGATGCAGGAGATCGTCTTTTCGGAACCAAGTAAAAGTTTCTATTTGACCTTTTTTGACCAAAAGGATATAATAGTTCCGTAATTTGAAATTCTATTCCCTAGTTTGATAGAAAATTTTAAAAAGAGAAAGAGAGAAAACTATGATTCCTGTAGTTATTGAACAAACCAGCCGAGGGGAGCGCTCCTATGACATTTATTCTCGGCTATTAAAAGATCGGATTATCATGCTGACTGGTCCAGTAGAGGATAATATGGCTAATTCAGTCATTGCCCAGCTCCTTTTCTTGGATGCACAGGACAATACTAAAGATATTTATCTCTATGTAAATACGCCGGGTGGATCCGTTTCAGCAGGTCTGGCTATTGTTGACACTATGAACTTCATCAAGTCTGATGTTCAGACCATTGTTATGGGTGTAGCTGCCAGCATGGGAACGGTCATTGCTTCCAGTGGTGCCAAAGGCAAACGCTTCATGCTGCCAAATGCAGAATATCTGATTCACCAACCAATGGGAGGAGCTGGAAGCGGCACTCAGCAAACGGATATGGCCATTGTAGCTGAGCACTTGCTTAGAACTCGGAATACCTTGGAAAAAATCTTGGCTGAGAACTCTGGCAAGTCTGTTGAGCAAATCCACAAGGATGCAGAACGCGACTACTGGATGAGTGCTCAAGAAACCTTGGAATACGGCTTTATTGACGAAATCATGGAAAATAGCAATTTGAACTAACATAGGAGGAGCCAAAAGCGGCTCCTTTTTTGCTGCTTTGAATCTGATAAGTTAGCAAGTTCAGGTGTTTTAAGCTAATCATAAAGCTTTTCAGGGCTAGTTTTTTTGATATATCTTTGCTATAATCATCTAAGAACTACATGGACCGGAAAGGAGTTTTATGATAGAGAGAGAAGAAAGAGTGGGCTTGATTGTCTATCTTTACTATAATCGAGATGCCAAAAAGCTAGCTAACTTTGGGGATATTATTTATCATTCTAAGAAGCATCGCTATCTGCATCTCTATGTCAAGCAAGAGGAAGCCCAGAACTTACAGGAGAATCTGCCCAAGGAGCGTTATGTTAAGCAAGTTCGGATTTCTCACATAAAAGAACTAGATCAAAACTTTGTTGGAAGCCTGTATAGAGAGAAAGAAAACGTTATCATTTGATAAAATTTCTATAAAGGGTTGACAATTGTCAGATAATTCGATATATTCTTACTATATCATCAATCAAATCACTTAAGGAGATTTCCGAATGAAGAAAAAATTTGCACTATCCCTAGTAGCTTTTGCTAGTGCGGCCCTTCTCGCAGCTTGTGGAGAAGTATCTAACAACAACTCAACAGCAACTGGTACAGAAATTGGCGATACGATTAAATTTGGTTTTAACTTTGAAGAATCAGGTGAAGTAGCAGCCTACGGTACAGCTGAACAACATGGTGCTCAGTTGGCAGTTGATGAAATCAACGCTGCTGGTGGCGTAGATGGCAAGAAGATTGAAGTTACTGATAAGGATAACAAATCAGAAACAGCTGAAGCATCTACCATCACTACTAGCTTGGTTACCCAAAGCAAGGTAAATGCAATCATTGGTCCTGCGACTTCTGGAGCTACAGCTTCAGCTACTGCAAATGCTGCTAAAGCGGGTGTACCAATCATTACACCAAGTGCGACACAGGATGACCTGACCAACAAGCAAGATTATCTTTTCCGTGCTACCTTTATTGATAGCTACCAAGGTAAAATCATTTCTAAGTATGTCACTGACAACTTGAAAGCTAAGAAAGTCGTTCTTTACTACGACCAATCTAGCGACTACGCTAAAGGAATGGCGGATGCCTTCAAGAAGGAATTCAAGGGTGAGATTGTAGCAACAGAAACGTTCCAATCCAAGGATACAGACTTCCAAGCTGCTTTGACAAAGATTAAGGGCAAAGAATTTGACGCTCTGGTTGTTCCAGGTTACTATACAGAAGCTGGTAAAATTGTTAATCAAGCGCGTGGTTTGGGTATTGACCAAACAATCGTTGGTCCTGATGGCTTTGGTGATGCTAAGTTCGTTGAGCAAGCAACTCCTGCTGCAGCTACAAATGTTTACTATGTATCTGGCTTTACAACTTCTGGTGAAATGTCAGAAAAAGCTAAGAAGTTTATTGAAGCATACAAAGCTAAGTACAAAGAAGAGCCATCTATGTTTGCAGCTCTGGCATATGACTCTGTTTATATGGCAGCAGAAGCAGCCAAAGGTGCTAAAACTTCTGTAGATATCAAAGACAACTTGGCTAAGCTTAAAGATTTCGATGGAGTGACTGGTTCTATCACGATTGATAAAGATCACAATCCAGTGAAAACAGCTTTGATGATTGGTTTGAAAGACGGTCAGGTAGATACTGTAGAAACAGTTAAAGCGGAATAAGAGTTATGAGGCTGGGTCTATCCCAGTCTTTGACTTGTTTTCTATTTTTAGTTGCTTGAGCAAGTTAGTAAATGATTTCTTTCTGAATCTATGGATTGAAAGAGTATTGTTTTATAATCTATTCTTCTTCGTTTCTCAATCAACTATTATTCGTATTTTGGGAGTGGGATGATAAAATCACGACCTAGTCTGCTGATTTTTGTCCCATTCCTTATTTTATTATAGAAAGAGTGGTGTCTAATGCTCCAACAATTAGTCAACGGTCTAATCCTGGGTAGTGTTTATGCGCTTCTGGCTTTGGGTTATACCATGGTTTATGGGATTATTAAGCTGATTAACTTTGCCCACGGCGATATCTATATGATAGGTGCCTTTATAGGTTATTACTTGATAAATATCTGGAAGTTAAATTTCTTCCTATCTCTTATTTTAGCGATGTTTCTAACGGCGCTTCTCGGTGTGGTTATTGAGTTTTTAGCCTATCGTCCTCTGCGAAATTCGACTCGGATTGCGGCTTTGATTACAGCCATTGGGGTCTCCTTTCTCCTAGAGTATGGCATGATTTTCTTTGTCGGTGCCAATACCCGTTCCTTCCCGCAGGTTATTAAAACAGTACGCTTTAACTTGGGGCCGATTTCTATCTCAAATATTCAGCTGCTGATTTTGGGAATTTCGATTTTCCTTATGGTGGCTTTGCAGTTCATCGTGCAGAAGACAAAGATGGGTAAGGCTATGCGCGCTGTATCTGTAGACAGTGATGCTGCTCAGCTGATGGGAATCAATGTCAATCGCACGATCAGTTTCACATTTGCTTTGGGTTCAGCTCTTGCAGGAGCTGCTGGTGTTCTAATTGCCCTCTACTATAATTCATTAGAGCCTTTGATGGGGATGACTCCAGGTATTAAGTCCTTTGTAGCGGCCGTTCTCGGTGGTATTGGAATCATTCCTGGTGCAGCGCTTGGTGGCTTTGTTATTGGTCTTTTGGAAACTTTTGCGACAGCGCTTGGATTATCTGATTTCCGCGATGCCATTGTCTATGCGATTTTGATTGTCATTCTTCTGATCCGTCCAGCTGGTATCCTAGGCAAAAATGTGAAAGAGAAGGTGTAAGGTATGAAAAAGAATTTAAAGGTAAATATTTTCTGGCTTGGCCTTGTCTTAATCGGCTACCTGCTGATGACAGTATTGGTTAGTGCCGGTGTTCTCAATGCTTTTTACATTCAAATCTTAGAGCAGATCGGAATTAATATTATTTTGGCTGTGGGGCTCAATCTCATCGTCGGATTCTCAGGTCAATTCTCTCTTGGGCATGCTGGCTTTATGGCTATCGGTGCCTACGCTGTAGCAATTATTGGCTCTAAATCGCCAACTTATGGAGCTTTCTTTATTGCTATGCTGGTGGGAGCTGTCATTGCTGGTATTGTGGCTTTGGCAGTTGGTTTGCCGACCCTACGTCTTAAAGGGGACTACTTAGCCATTGCGACTCTTGGTGTCTCAGAGATTATCCGGATTCTGATTATTAATGGCGGTACTTTAACTAATGGCGCAGCTGGTATCCTATCCATTCCGCCCTTTACTTCTTGGCAGATGGTCTATGCCTTTGTTGTTATCACAACTATTTTGACCTTGAATTTCCTGCGCAGTCCTATTGGCCGCAGTACTCTGTCTGTCCGTGAAGATGAGATTGCTGCTGAGTCTGTTGGAGTTAATACTACTAGAATCAAGGTGACAGCCTTTGTCTTGGGAGCTATCACGGCTTCTATTGCTGGCTCTCTTCAAGCTGGCTTCGTTGGTTCAGTTGTTCCTAAGGACTATTCCTTTACCAACACTATCAATATCTTGATTATTGTCGTTTTTGGTGGTCTAGGCTCTATGACTGGAACCATTGTAGCTGCAGTAGTATTGGGCATTCTCAATATGCTGCTGCAGGATGTATCCAGCATTCGGATGATTGTCTATTCTTTGGCTTTAATCTTGGTCATGATTTTCCGTCCAGGCGGACTTTTAGGAACTTGGGAGCTCAGCCTGTCTAAGCTCTTCAAAAAGAATAAGGAGGTCAAAGAATAATGGCACTTCTTGATGTAAAAAATCTAACTAAAAACTTTGGCGGTCTGACTGCTGTCAGCGATGTGACCTTGGAACTCAACGAGGGGGAGCTGGTTGGTCTGATTGGCCCTAATGGTGCAGGAAAAACGACTCTTTTCAATCTCTTAACGGGCGTTTATGAGCCGAGTGAAGGGACAGTGACACTAGATGGTCATTTGCTCAATGGTAAGGTTCCTTACAAGATTGCTGCTTTAGGTCTGGGGCGAACCTTCCAGAACATCCGGCTCTTTAAGGATCTTAGTGTTTTGGATAATGTTTTGATTGCCTTTGGTAATCATCATAAGGCTCATGTGTTGGCTTCCTTCTTCCGCCTGCCAGCTTACTACAAAAACGAAGAAGAACTCAAAGACAAGGCTTTGGAGTTGCTGAAAATTTTTGACTTGGACAAGGAAGCAGAAACCTTGGCTAAGAACTTAGCTTATGGTCAGCAGCGCCGCTTGGAGATTGTTCGAGCCTTGGCAACAGAGCCAAAGATCCTCTTCTTGGATGAGCCAGCTGCAGGAATGAACCCTCAGGAGACAGCAGAGCTGACTGCATTGATTCGACGGATTAAAAACGAATTTAACATTACCATCATGCTGATTGAGCATGACATGAGTCTGGTAATGGAAGTCACTGAGCGAATCTATGTTTTGGAGTACGGCCGCTTGATTGCGCACGGAACACCTGATGAAATCAAGAATGACAAACGTGTTATTGAAGCTTATCTAGGAGGTGAAGCCTAATGTCCATGCTTAAAGTTGAGAATCTCTCTGTCCATTATGGCATGATTCAGGCTGTTCGTGATGTCAGCTTTGAAGTAAATGAAGGAGAAGTCGTTTCCCTGATTGGTGCCAATGGCGCTGGGAAAACGACCATTCTCCGGACTATTTCAGGCTTGGTTCGTCCAAGTGCTGGTAAAATTGAATTTGTAGGCAATGAAATTCAAAAAGTTCCTGCTCAAAAAATCGTAGCAGCTGGACTTTCGCAAGTACCAGAAGGCCGTCATGTCTTTCCAGGTTTGACCGTTTTGGAGAATTTGGAAATGGGTGCCTTTCTCAAAACAAACCGCGAAGAAAATCAAGCCAATCTCAAAAAGGTCTTCTCTCGTTTCCCACGCTTGGAAGAGCGTAAAAACCAAGATGCTGCAACCCTTTCAGGAGGTGAGCAGCAGATGCTGGCTATGGGACGTGCTTTGATGTCTACGCCTAAGCTTTTGCTTCTGGATGAACCTTCTATGGGCTTGGCGCCGATCTTTATCCAGGAAATCTTTGATATTATCCAAGATATTCAGCGACAAGGAACGACTGTTCTTTTGATTGAGCAAAATGCAAACAAGGCTCTCTCTATTGCCGACCGTGGTTACGTCCTTGAAACAGGTAAAATCGTTCTATCTGGAACTGGACAAGAACTCCTCGCTTCTGACGAAGTCCGCAAAGCATATCTAGGTGGCTAAAAATGTCTGGGAGACATTTTTAGGTTGTTGATAGAAAGTTACGGTAGTAACTTAACATTTTGAAAAGGTCCAGTGGACCTTTTTAAGTTGCAGCTAAAGAAAACAAGGTTTTCGTCAAGATGCCTAGGGGATTGTTTCAGGTTGCAGATGGGAACTCGCGAGAGCGAGTTTTCGCTCTTTAAGGTCCTTTGTACTTTTTTCTCTTAGATGCTTAAAATATTTTAGCTAGGCATTTCCTATCTTCAATTTTTCCAATCGTAGGATTTTTCTAAATTTTGAAAACTTAGGCAAAGAACTTGGAAGCGTTTGAAATCAGCTGCAAAATAAAGTATAATAAGTATAAGAATTATGGATAGGAAGAAGAGGGAACTTTTATGGCAGTTAAAGATTTTATGACGCGTAAGGTGGTTTATATCAGTCCAGATACAACGATTGCTCATGCGGCAGATATGATGCGTGAGCAGAAGCTCCACCGTCTGCCGGTGATTGAGAATGACCAATTAGTGGGACTGGTGACAGAAGGAACTATTGCAGAAGCTAGTCCGTCTAAGGCAACGAGCCTGTCCATTTATGAGATGAACTATCTTCTCAACAAAACCAAGGTTGGTGATGTTATGATTCGTGATGTGGTCACGATTTCTCAGTTTGCCAGTCTGGAAGATGCGACCTATCTGATGCTGAAAAATAAGATTGGCATCCTGCCTGTCGTGGACAATGAGCAGCTTTACGGAGTTATCACGGATCGTGATATTTTCAAGGCCTTCTTAGAAGTATCTGGCTATGGCGAAGAGGGAGTTCGGCTGCGTTTTGTCACTGAGAATAAGGTGGGGGTTCTTGAGCAGATTATCCGTCTTTTGGTGGAAGAAAATCTCAACATCTCCAATACAGTCAATATCCCACGCAAGGATGGCAAAGTCGTCATTGAAGTACAGTTAGCTGGTGATATAGACATGGAGCTTCTCAAGAAAAAATTTGAAGAGCATGCTATTCAGCTGGCTGAGATTACACATACTGCTGCAAAAGCTTTATAAATAACATAAAAAAGCCCCATCGTTAGATGAGGTTTTTAACGTACAATAGGTTGTTTATTGGCATCTAAAGTGAAGCCTTCGCCCAAAATCTCATGGGCTTCGGTAATAGTAGTAAAGGCAAATGGATCGACTTGGTTAATGAGTTTCTTCATTTGCTGCATTTCATTACGGGAAACAACACAGTAGACAATCTGCAGGTCCTGCTTGCTATAGAAGCCTTGCCCCTTGAGGTAGGTCACTCCACGATCTAGTTTGTCATTGATAGCTTCAGCTAGTTCTGTCGGCTTACTGGTAACAATAAGGAATCCCTTACCAGCAAAACCTCCTTCTGCAATCAGGTCAATGACGCGGGAGGTGATAAAGACAAACATCAGGGTGTAAGATACCATACGTAAGTCTTTGAAGACTAAGAGAACCAAAGTAATGACTACAAAGTCAACCGTCAGCATGAGTCTGCCCATGGAAATGCTGGTGTATTTATTGAAGATGCGGGCCACAATGTCGGTACCGCCAGTTGTTCCGCCGGCATTAAAGATGGTGCCCAGTCCAATCCCCATAATAATCCCCGTTCCAAGACAGGCTAGTAAGACATCGCCGTCCAGAGCTGAGATAAAATAGTCTTGCAGGTGTTTAGAAGCAGGTAAGATTTCAAAAATCTTGAGCCAAGCAGACACAGAGAAAGTTCCTAGAATGCTGAGGTAGAGAGTTCGCGAACCCAGTAGCTTCCATGCAATAATAAAGAGAGGAATGTTAATCACTAGGTTGGTCGTTGAGACAGGGATTTTAAATAGATAGTAGGTAATCAAGGTCAGACCCGTTGCTCCACCCTCATACAAATGAAAGGGAATGACCAAATAATGAATCGCAAAAGAAAAAATTCCAGCCCCAAAAATGATGGCCAGTACGTTTTTTAATTTAAACATAAGATCCTCCTAAATCTCTTTCTAGAAATTTCTTCTGAATATATTTTACCAAAAATTTAGCCTTTGTAAAACACTTTGAAAAAATATTTAAAGTTTTTTCTTATGATGGGATTTTAGCTTTTTTTTTGGTAAAATAAACATTAGGTAAAAAAGAGTGGGATGAAAATAATGAGTTGACGGAGTCGGCTCTTATCAGGCTGCTCAGCAATGTGGACGAACTCTGAAAAGTAGCTTATATCAAGCTTTAGAGCAAGTCTCATCTGCATTTTCTTATAAAGATTAAGAAATTAGAAGTTAGAGATTAAAGGTAAAGATGAAAAATGGTATTTTGATTTCGCTGGAAGGTCCGGAAGGGGCTGGAAAGTCGAGTGTGTTGGAAGCCTTGCTTCCTTTTTTGAAAAATTATGGCACTGGTCTGATTACGACGCGGGAGCCGGGCGGTGTCCAGATTGCGGAGGCTATTCGCGAAGTGATTTTGGAGCCTAGCCATACGGCTATGGATGCAAAGACTGAGCTCTTGCTGTACATTGCCAGCCGCCGTCAGCACTTGGCTGAGCGGGTTTTGCCGGCTTTGGCGCAAGGAAATATTGTCTTGATGGACCGTTTTATCGATAGTTCGGTGGCCTATCAAGGCTACGGCCGAGGGCTGGATGTATCTGATATTGAATGGCTCAATCAGTTTGCGACAGATGGACTCAAGCCTGATTTGACCCTCTATTTTGATATTGATGTTGAAGAAGGGCTGGCGCGGATTGCTAGAAGTGAGAGTCGAGAGGTGAATCGGCTTGATCTGGAAGGTTTGGACTTGCATCAGCGGGTTCGACAGGGCTATTTGGCGATTCTTGATAAGGAGCCCGAGCGCTTTGTCAAGGTGGATGCTAGCCAACCTTTGGATAAGGTGGTGGCTGATAGTTTGGCCATCATTCAGGAACGATTTGGGAATCTGTCATGAAGATAAAAGATTTACAGCAAAGCCAGCCTAGCTTGTTTGAGCAGTTTCAGCATATTCTGGAACAGGGGCGGCTTAGTCATGCCTACTTGTTTACCGGAGCTTTTGGCAGTTTTGAAATGGCCCAAATCCTGTCTCAGAGTCTCTTTTGCGAGAATAAGCAAGGCGTTTGGCCTTGTCAGTCCTGTCGTTCCTGCCGTTTGATTGCAGAAGAAGATTTTTCTGATGTGACGGTGGTGCGACCGGCTAATAACATTATCAAAACAGACCGAGTTCGGGAGCTGGTCCGAAACTTCTCTCAAAGTGGTTTAGAAGGCAGTCGGCAGGTTTTCATTATCTGCGATGCGGATCGGATGCACGTCAATGCAGCCAATTCCTTGCTCAAAGTCATTGAGGAGCCACAGAGCGAGATTTATGTCTTTCTCCTGACTGCTGATGAACAGCTGATTCTGCCGACGATTCGGAGTCGGACTCAGGTTTATCATTTCTTGAAAAATACAGCTGCTCTGCAGCACAGTTTGGAACAGGATGGCTTGATTAAAAGTCGAGCAGAGCTACTAGCTGCCTACAGTCAGACTCAGTCAGAAGCGGAAAGCTTGGCTCATAATAACGCCTTTTTTGAATTAGTCAGCGAATGCGAGCGCTTTGTCAAGGATTTTCAGACTCGCTCCAGTCAGGCATTTCTGCAGGTTTCACGTCTGGCTAAGATGGCTGATGATAAGGATAAGCAGGAACAGGTCTTCAAGCTCTTGGAAGTGTTATTTTATAAAGAGATAGCAACAGAAAATGGTCGACAAGCCTTGGAGCAGCTTTTGCTGGCTCGGAAGATGTGGCGAGCCAATGTATCTTTTCAAAACGCTTTAGAATATATGACTTTGAAGGGAAAGTAAAAAGAGGCAGCACAGGAGTATAAAATGGATAAAAAAGACTTATTTGACGCCTTAGATGATTTTTCACAGACGCTTTTAGTGACCCTTGCTGAGGTTGAGGCCGTCAAGAAAAATCTCAAGAGTGTGGTAGAGGAAAATATTGCTCTGCATCTGGAAAATGACAAGCTGAGGGAGCGCTTGGGAGAGGTGGAGAAGGAAGCTCCGACCAAGACCAAGAAAAACCGGGATAATCTGCGCAAGCTTTACTATGACGGCTTTCATGTCTGTACGGATTTCTATGGCCAGCGCCGGGAGAATGACGCAGAGTGCATGTTCTGCGATGAATTGTTATTTAGGGAGTAGCGATGCAGGTTCAAAAAAGTTTTAAGGGCGAAACTGCCTACGGCATGCTTTATCTGGTCGCGACTCCTATTGGCAATCTGGATGATATGAGTATCCGTATGGTCAATACCCTGAAAGAGGTTGACAGGATTGCGGCTGAAGATACGAGAAACACAGGCCTGCTGCTCAAGCATTTTGGGATTGAGACTAAACAGATCAGCTTTCACGAGCACAATGCCAAGGAGAAAATCCCAGTTCTCTTGGACATGCTTCAAAGAGGAAATGATATAGCCCAGGTTTCAGATGCTGGTCTGCCCAGCATTTCTGATCCTGGACATGATTTGGTTCAGGCAGCGCTAGAAGCTGGAATTACTGTAGTGCCGATTCCTGGTCCTAGTGCTGGAATAACAGCCTTGATTGCTAGCGGATTGGCTCCCCAACCGCATATTTTCTATGGTTTTCTACCTAGAAAGGCTGGCCAGCAGAAGGATTTTTTCACTAGCAAAAAATCCTATCCTGAGACCCAGATTTTCTATGAATCGCCTCATCGGGTTCGGGCTACGCTGGAAAACATGCTTGCAGTTTATGGTGACCGCCAAGTCGTCTTGGTGCGTGAGCTGACTAAGATTCACGAGGAGTATCAGCGAGGGCAGATTTCAGAATTGTTAGCTTATACGGCTGAACATCCGCCTAAAGGAGAGTGTCTCTTGATTGTAGCTGGGGCAGCAGAAAATGCTTCACAAGAAATATCTCAGGACCAATTACTCGCTGAGATTGATCTTTTAGTTGAAGCCGGCAGCAAAAAAATCTCGCCATCAAGGAAGTGGCCAAGAAATACGGCAGGAACAAGAGCGAGCTCTATGCGGTTTATCATGAACTAAGAGAAAGTTGAAGACTTTAAAAATGTGTTTAATCATGCTCCCTGCTGTCAAATTTTTATAGTAGCTTGTTGATGTTTATCATACTTCGAGGTTCTTATGCAATTACAGCTTAACTTAGCTTTAATTAAAAATTATAAAAGCAACAGTCAAAAGTCTCGTGTTTTGACAGAAGATTGGGTTGCTCGTCATAGCTATTGCCCAAATTGTGGTAAAACCCCTTTGAAACACTTTGAAAATAATCGCCCTGTTGCAGACTTCTTTTGCCAGAGTTGTTCAGAAGAATTTGAACTAAAAAGTAAGAAGGGAAATTTTTCTTCTATTATCAATGACGGTGCTTATGCAACTATGGTTGAGAGAGTACAAGCAGATAATAATCCAAACTTTTTCTTTTTGACCTATTCGGAAACTTATGAAGTTCAAAATTTTATAGTCCTTCCCAAGCAATTTATAACAGTTGACACTATAATTAAGAGGAAGCCACTTGGTCCGACTGCAAGACGAGCGGGTTGGGTAGGCTGCAATATCGATTTGTCACAAGTGTCATCAAAGGGAAGAATATTTCTAGTTAAAAATGGTCAGATTAGAGAGCCTGAACTAGTACATAAAGAATTTAGAGAGACCTTATTTCTTAGAAAGCAATCTTTTGCTACTAGGGGATGGTTGCTGGAAATTCTCAAATGCTTGGATAAAATCAAGGAGAGAGAGTTTACGCTTGAAGATATGTATTCTTTTGAAGAAAGCTTAAAACTCATTTTCCCTAACAACCATCATATTAAGGACAAGATTCGCCAACAATTGCAATTGCTAAGAGATAAAGGGATGATAGAATTTATTGGAAGAGGAAGATATAGGAAGTTATGAAAATTGATTAAACACTTTCTATCGAAATTAAATCTGTAATTTTTCTATGTCCTCAGACTTAGTAATCCTGACTTAAAATCAGGATTTTTTTGTTATCTGGATTAGACAGTTGGTTTTGCTTATCTATATTTCAACAATGTTCGGGAATTGGCTAAAAAAGTGCTTGATTTCTGAAATAAAATAGATATTTTCTAAACTTTGTGATATGATATACAAAATAAATTTTGGAGGTAGGATATGACGATTTACAATTTTTCTGCTGGACCGGCAGTATTGCCCAAGGAAGTCTTGAAAAAAGCTCAGGCTGAGTTTTTAGACTATGCCCAAAGTGGCATGAGTGTGATGGAGCTGTCCCACCGATCCAAGGAATTTGACGATATTATAAAAGAAGCTGAGAACTTGCTGCGTGAGCTCATGGATATTCCGGACAATTACCGCGTGCTATTTCTGCAGGGTGGGGCTTCTACCCAGTTTAGCATGATTCCCCTTAATCTAGCTCAAGGTGGCAAGGCCTATTACCTAGTGGCTGGATCTTGGGGAAAGAAAGCTTACACTGAGGCAGTCAAGCTGTCTAAGTTTATTCCTTTTGAGCCTATTCTCTTGGCTTCGTCAGAGGATTTAAATTACACAGAAATTCCTTCTTTTGATGAAAAGGAGATTGATCCGCAGGCGGCTTATGTGCATCTGACAACCAATAATACTATCGAAGGAACGGCTATTTATGATCTGCCTGCAACAAATGGCGTACCGATTGTGGCGGACATGTCTTCTAATATCCTTGCTGCTCAGTACCGAGTAGAGGATTTTGGTTTGATTTATGCTGGGGCTCAGAAGAATATCGGACCTGCCGGCGTGATAGTTGTCATCATCCGAGAAGACTTGCTGGATGATGAGCCAGTTCTATCTAGCATGTTGGATTACCGCATTCAGGCGGACAATGGCTCTCTTTACAATACACCACCGACCTTCGCCATCTATATGGCCAAGCTGGTCTTTGAGTGGGTCAAGGAGCTGGGTGGCGTAGCAGAAATGGAAAAGCTCAACCGTGAAAAATCGGGCCTTTTGTACGACTTCATTGAGCAGTCTGACTTTTACCGCAGTCCAGTCCGTTATAAGGAGCAGCGCTCAGTCGCCAATATTCCCTTTGTATCACCAACTCCAGAGCTGGATGCCAAGTTTAACAAAGAGGCCGCAGCAGAGGGATTCAAGAATATCAAGGGGCACCGCAGTGTAGGCGGTATGAGAGCTAGTCTCTACAATGCCTTTCCGCTCCAAGGAGTCAAGGACTTGATTGCCTTTATGCAGAAATTTGAAGAAGAGAATTCTTAAGGGAGGGAATCTATGGTCTTTAGTGTCAAAACCTTTAACAATATCAATCAAATCGGGCTCAAGGAGCTGGGCAATGCTTTTCAGATTGACGGAGATAAGTCTGACAATCCGGATGCTTATATCCTGCGCAGTCAAAATATGCATGGACAGGAATTTCCGAGCAAGCTCAAAGCCATTGCGCGGGCAGGTGCAGGAACCAATAATATTCCGGTCGAACAGGCAACAGCTCAGGGAATTGTGGTCTTCAACACGCCAGGAGCTAATGCCAATGCGGTGAAAGAAGCGGTCTTGGCTTCCATTCTCCTGTCTGCCCGTGACTATATCGCAGCTAACAGTTGGGCTAACGGCCTTTCTGGAGATGATGTTCCCAAGCAAGTAGAAGCTGGTAAGAAACAGTTTGCTGGGACAGAGATTTCAGAGAAGACTCTAGGAGTCATTGGGCTGGGAGCTATCGGCGGCCGTATTGCCAACGATGCCTATCGTCTGGGGATGAACGTCCTGGGCTATGATCCTTATGTATCCATTGAAACGGCTTGGAATATCTCTAGTCATGTCAAGCGGGTAGCAGACATTAAGGAAATCTTTGAGAAGAGTGATTATATTACTATCCACGTGCCCCTGACTGAGGATACACGTGCCACTTTTGATCAGGCTGCTTTTGGTCTTATGCAAAAGGGAACAACCCTCATCAACTTTGCCCGTGGCGAGCTGGTGGACAATGCTGCCCTCTTTGATGCCTTAGAAGCTGGTGTAGTCAAGCGTTATATCACAGACTTTGGTGTAGAAGAACTGCTCCGTCATCCACAGATTACTGTCTTTCCGCACTTAGGCGGCTCGACCGAAGAAGCTGAGCTAAACTGTGCTATTATGGCTGGGAAAACTATCCGCCGCTTCATGGAAACGGGAGAGATTATCAACTCTGTGAATTTCCCTAATGTCCGTCAGGCTCTCTCAGCACCTTATCGGATTACCCTGATTAACAAAAATGTACCGAATATTGTGGCTCGGATTTCAACAGCAGTCAGTGATTTAAATATCAATATTGACAATATCATTAATCGTTCCAAAGGCGATTATGCCTATACTTTGTTGGATCTGGATGAGTCGGATGAAAGCAAGATTCAGGAACTGGTTGATAAATTTGAAAATAGCGACAATATTGTGCGCGTGCGTTTAATTAAAAAATAATCGAAAAATAGAGGTGTTTCTTTATGGAATGCGTCTGTACCAGCCGATGAGTCTTTCGCTTATCGGCTTTTCTAAATGAGTCTCGGCTTGACAAGAAGGAGCTAGCTGGGCTATCATAGGGACGGAGGAAAAACAATGTTACAATTTATCGAATACCCCAAATGCTCTACATGCCGTAAGGCCAAGGCTGAGCTCAATCAATTAGGAGTGGACTTTGAAGCGGTGGATATTGTCCAAAATACACCTAGCCGGGACCAGCTCCTAGACTGGATCCAGAACTCGGACTTTGAGCTCAAGGCTTTTTTCAATACTAGCGGTCTCAAATACCGTGAACTGAGTCTAAAAGAAAAAGTTCCGCATTTGTCTGCTCAGGAAGCTGCAGATTTACTGGCTACAGACGGCATGTTGATTAAGCGACCGCTCTTGGTTCGAGATAACCAAATCTTGCAGATTGGCTACCGAAAGGCGTATGAAGAGTTAGGTTTGTAAAGTATTAAGAACAGCTGCATTCTCAATCATGATTTTTGGATGCTTCTTCTTTTCATGATATAATAAATCTATCTCAATCTTAGAAAGAAGAATCATGGTTTTATCAAAAAAACGGGCTCGTCATGTGATTGAAGAGATTATCGCTCTCTTCCCTGACGCCAAGCCCAGTCTGGATTTTCGTAATCATTTTGAGCTTTTAGTAGCGGTCATGCTGTCGGCTCAGACAACAGATGCTGCGGTCAATAAGGCAACGCCGGCTTTATTTGAAGCCTATCCAAGTCCTCAAGACATGGCTGCGGCTGGTGAAGCAGACATTGCTAAATACATCTCTCGCCTCGGGCTCTATCGCAATAAGGCCAAGTTTTTGAAGAAATGTGCCCAGCAACTTTTGGACGATTTTGATGGCCAAGTCCCGCAAACACGGGCTGAATTGGAAAGTCTTGCTGGTGTTGGTCGCAAGACGGCCAATGTAGTCATGAGTGTGGGCTTTGGTATTCCAGCCTTTGCTGTCGATACCCATGTGGAGCGCATTTGCAAGCACCATGATATTGTAAAAAAGTCAGCAACGCCACTAGAAGTAGAAAAGCGAGTTATGGATGTCCTTCCACCGGAACGTTGGTTGCCAGCTCATCAGGCCATGATTTACTTTGGCCGGGCCATCTGTCATCCTAAAAATCCCGAGTGCGAACACTATCCGCAACTCTATAACTTTAAAGACATTTAAAAAGCGAGGTCTGATGACTTCGCTTTATTATTCACTAAATCTTAAAAAATAACCATCAGGATCCAAAATCGCAAATTCATGAGGGTAAATAAAGCTATTCCCCACTCGAAATTCTCTTTTTGTCAGGGGACGATGGATGGGATAGTCAGCTTCCAGCAGTTTTTGGTGGAGCTGAGGAACATCCTCAATGCCAAAGGAAATATTGATACCGCGCCCGAAAGGATAGGTTAGTTGGGCTAATTCTTCTGCGCTGCCTTCTTCTAGCATAAGTTGGCAGTCTTCAAGCGAGAGGAAGAGAAATTTCTCCTCTGGACGCTCGTATTGGACAGAGAATCCCAGCAAGTCGCAGTAGAAGTGGCGTGATTTTTCGATGTCTGAAACCACAAATTCAGGAATGACAGCTTGATAGTCCATTCGTTTTCTCCTTAGAGTTCAATCTCCATGACAATGGGTGTGTGGTCTTGGCGCGCACCGGAGTCAATCATATCAGACTTGGTCACCTTGTCAGCAACACGGTTGCTGGTTAGCCAGTAGTCGATTCTCCAGCCTGTATTGTTGATTTTAGAAGTCTTGCTGCGCTGCGCCCACCAAGTGTATTGGTTAGGGATATCGCCGTGTAAGTGGCGGAAGGTATCGGTGAAGCCTTTAGCCAGCAGGTTGGTGAAGCCAGCACGTTCTTCGTCGGTAAAGCCTGGTGAACGGCGGTTGCTGGCTGGATTGGCCAAGTCGATTTCTTTGTGGGCCACATTGTAGTCGCCAGTAGCGAGGACTGGTTTTTGTCCATCTAGTCTTGCCAAGTATTCAGCGTATTTGGTATCCCAGACTTGACGGTCATCCAAGCGTTTGAGGCCATCGCCAGCATTGGGCGTATAGACCTGAGTGACGAAGAAGTCGTCAAATTCCAGCGTAATGATGCGGCCTTCAACATCCATGGTTGACGGGGCGCCGATTTCAGGGAAGGTTACGGTTGGCGTCAGTTCTTTTTTGTAGAGGAACATGGTTCCTGCATAGCCTTTGCGGGCCGGCTCTTGAGAGGAACGCCAAGTGTTTTCATAGTCAGGAAAAAGATTTGTCAAAATCTCCAGGTGCTTTTTAGTCGGACCTGTTGCAGACAGTTTTGCTTCCTGAATGGCGATAATATCTGCATTTTCTGCTTGCAAGGTTTGAAGGACGGCTTGAGAGAGCTGAGCGCGGGCAGAATCACTAGTCAGTGCAGCGTTGAGAGAGTCAATGTTCCAAGAGATGAGTTTCATAAAATTTCCTTTTCTAGTAAAATTTCCTGAGTTTATTATAACAAAATTTAGGGCTGATTTATAGCAAAGTGATTGTAAGAAAGCTTGAAAAATAATGAAAATTTTTCTATAATGTTTCTAGAAAAATAGAGGGAAGAAACCATGAAATTCTATTCTTATGATTATGTTTTGAGTCAGATTAGCCAGCAAAACTGGGTGACAGTTGCGCTTTCTGTCTTGCTGCTGCTTGTGACAGGATTTTTCGCTTTTAAGGCCTATCGCAATAAGCGTGATTCAAAATTTCGGGAACTAGCCATCATCTCTGTTTTGGCCTTGGTGGCTATGGTCTTGATTGGCATTAGCAATTTTCAGACTGACCAAGACTCTAACAACCAGTTTCAAACCTCTCTGCATTTCATTGAGGTCATTTCAGAAGACTTGGGTGTGGATAAGTCGGAAGTTTATGTCAATACTTCAGCCGCAACTGATGGAGCGATTTTAAAGGTCGGAAAGAACTTTTATCGGGCTATGAGCGGAAGTGAGCCGGATAAATATTTGCTTGAAAAAATTGACTTGCATAAGACGACAGATATCGAAATAGTGGAGGTTGAAAAATGACATTGAATTTTCTTGAAATCCTAATTAAGCTAGCGCTGGGGCTTTTCTCACTGGTTTTTGTCATCAATGTGACGGGAAAAGGTAATCTGGCGCCCAATTCAGCAATCGACCAGATTCAAAACTATGTCCTTGGTGGCATTATAGGTGGGGTGATTTATAATAGCTCCATTAACATTCTTCAGTATGCTGTCATTCTCATCATGTGGACCATCTTGGTCTTGACCCTAAAGTGGCTCAATAACAACGTCCGTGCGGTTAAGCATTTGATTGATGGCAAGCCGACAACGTTGATTCAGCATGGGAAATTGAGTCCCGAAGCCTGCCGTTCTGTTGGTCTTTCAGCAGCAGATGTAGCTTTGAAGCTGCGCAGCCAAGGTATTTTCCAGCTCAAGCAGGTCAAACGGGCGGTTATAGAGCAAAACGGCCAGCTGATTATTGTACAGGCTGGTGAAGAGAATCCTAAATATCCCCTTATCACAGATGGTGTTGTCCAGATTGATATTTTAGAGTCTATTGATAAAACAGAAGAGTGGTTGGTGGAGAGACTGGCTAAAGACGGTTACACTGATATTTCTAATATCTTCATCGCAGAATATGAAAGCGGCAACTTGAATGTTGTGACCTATTAAACCTAGAATATTTTCTAGGTTTTTTAATTGATTTGACTGTTAATGAATGTCTTTTCGCAAACTTAACAAAATATGATATAATGAAGTGCTATTAAAAAAGGTTTCATTAGCCTTGAAAGGATTAAAAAATGACTGAAAAACAATCGTTTTATATTACAACCCCTATCTATTATCCGAGCGGTAAACTCCATATCGGGTCTGCCTATACGACCATTGCCTGTGATGTTCTGGCTCGCTACAAGCGTCTCATGGGCTACGATGTTTTCTATCTGACTGGTCTTGACGAGCATGGACAGAAGATTCAGGCTAAGGCAGAGGAAGCTGGTATCAGCCCACAAGCTTATGTCGATGGTATGGCAGTTGGAGTCAAGGAACTCTGGAAACTGCTGGACATTTCATATGATAAATTTATCCGGACGACCGATGACTACCATGAAAAGGTTGTAGCCGATGTCTTTGAACGTCTCTTAGCTCAAGATGATATTTACTTGGGTGAATATTCAGGCTGGTATTCTGTATCTGATGAGGAGTTTTTCACTGAAAGCCAGCTGGCTGAAGTCTTCCGTGATGAAAATGGGAAAGTAACTGGCGGAATTGCGCCATCTGGACACGAAGTGGAGTGGGTATCAGAAGAGTCTTACTTCCTCCGACTCAGCAAATACCAAGACCGCTTGGTAGAATTTTTCAAATCTCATCCAGACTTCATTACTCCGGACGGACGTCTCAATGAAATGCTGAAAAACTTTATAGAGCCGGGTCTGGAAGACTTGGCCGTATCTCGGACGACCTTTACTTGGGGTGTGCCTGTGCCATCAAATCCTAAACACGTTGTCTATGTCTGGATTGATGCTCTGCTCAACTATGCGACAGCACTTGGCTACGGTCAGGATAATCATGCTAACTACGATAAATTCTGGAATGGAACAGTCTTCCACATGGTGGGCAAGGACATTCTGCGTTTCCACTCTATCTACTGGCCAATCCTGCTCATGATGCTGGATATTAAGCTGCCCGACCGCTTGATTGCCCACGGTTGGTTTGTCATGAAGGATGGCAAGATGTCCAAGTCTAAGGGCAATGTGGTCTATCCGGAAATGCTGGTAGAACGTTATGGTTTGGATGCTCTGCGTTATTACCTCATGCGCAGTCTTCCGGTGGGATCTGATGGAACATTCACACCTGAGGACTATGTAGGTCGTATCAACTATGAGTTAGCTAATGACCTAGGCAACTTGCTCAACCGTACTGTTTCTATGATTAACAAGTACTTTGACGGTCAGGTGCCAGCCTATGAAGAAAATGTGACAGACTTTGACAGAGCTCTGGCTCAGGTGGCATCTGAATCCATCGCTGACTACTACAAACACATGGATGCAGTTGACTACCCACGTGCTCTGGAAGCAGTCTGGACGCTCATCTCCCGCACTAATAAATATATCGATGAAACAGCTCCTTGGGTTCTGGCTAAGGATGAAGCTAAGCTCAAAGAACTGGCAGCAGTTATGAGTCACTTGGCAGCTAGCCTCCGTGTTGTAGCCCATATGATTGAGCCATTCATGATGGAAACCAGCAAGGCTGTCCTCAGCCAACTTGGCTTGCCTCAAGCGGTTTCACTGGAAAATCTAGCAATTGACCAGCTCCCAGGAGGCTTGACAGTTGTAGAGAAAGGGACACCAATCTTCCCGCGTCTGGATATGGAAGAAGAAATTGCCTATATCAAAGAACAAATGGAAGGAAACAAACCTGCGGTTGAAAAAGAATGGAAGCCAGAGGAAATCGAGCTCAAACTTAACCGAAAGGAAATCAAGTTTGACGACTTTGATAAGGTGGAAATCCGAGTTGCTGAAGTCAAAGAGGTTTCTAAAGTTGAAGGTTCTGATAAGCTGCTTCAGTTCCGCTTAGATGCAGGAGACGGTGAGGACCGCCAAATTCTCTCTGGTATTGCTAAATACTATCCAAACGAGCAGGAGCTGGTCGGTAAGAAAGTCCAAATCGTAGCCAATCTCAAACCGCGCAAAATGATGGGACGTATCAGCCAAGGTATGATTCTATCAGCTGAGCATGGCGACCAACTGACACTCCTTACCGTGGACGAGAAAGTGCCAAATGGAAGTTTGATTGGATAACAAGCTTTGTTCTAATGACAATCCCCTAGCAGGAGGCTGCTGGGGGATTTTTGCTATAATCATCACTTTGAAACCGCTTGACAAATTCTATAGATATTTATATAATTTTATTTGAAAAAGTTTTAGGAGTTATATTATGAAAATAGTAAAAATTGCATCACTTGTTTTGTTGTTGCTTTTAATTGTCATTCTCTTTCCGCTGAATCCTTATTTGGCAGCTTTTCTAGCTATTATTAGCCTTGGAGCAGCATTTTTGATTCGGAGGAAGTAGTATAATGAAAATAGTTAAGGATTTCATAAAAAAAGTTTTGGGGGCTAAGATTTACATATGGATTGTGGTAGCCGTTCTTGCTATCTTTTTTGTTGTTGCGAAAACTTATAACATCATTGGATATTTTCAAGGGAAACATGCTTCAGATGAGCGAAGCCAAATCTATACGCAAATCACTCGCTTGGAGAAAGTCAACGAAAGTGTTTTTTTGGATGTAGGGATTCAAAAGGTTGAAACGATTGAGAAAGATAAAAAAATACCTGGTACCAATTTCAGAATTCCATTGTCTGTTAAGAAAGCAATCATCATTCTTAACTATACAGCTAAATTTGGGATTAAAGAAGGAGTCAAGGTTAAGAAAATTGCTGATCATGAATATGAGTTGACTATCCCTAAATATGAAGTTATAGGAGTTAAGGTTTCAGATGATCCCAAAGAGCGATACAAACTATATGACACGAGTGGTCAGCTGCTGAGTGGTGCAACAGAAAATATTGATACTGGAGAGCATGTTGCTAAATCTCTTAGCAATAAAGAACAGGAAGAATATCTTAAGCAATATAAAAATCTCATTACAGAATCCGCAGAACATTATTATAAAACTATTGTTACTAGTATTGACCCAGAAGCTAAAGTGACCTTTAAAAATGTAAATCAATAGGTATTAAAATTTCTTTATAGTGATACAGTTTGGCATATTGTGAAATATATCGTTCTATCAACTGGAGAAAGCATCTTGCACATCATTGCGAGGTGCTTTTTTATGTCCTATACCATATCGCAAACCCTCATTTTTGTTTAAAACAAACAGAAAATATGGAAAAAAACAGAAAAATGAGTTATAATAAACAAAACTAGAGTGTAGAGAGGCTAAAGTATGGGAAAAAACCAGAGACAAGACGAAATAGTTAAGCTGGTTGATCGAGTGGGAACGGTGACGGTTGCGGATATTGTGGAGACTATGAAGGTATCTGATATGACGGTTCGGCGGGACTTGATTGAGCTGGAAAGTAAAGGGCTACTGACTCGTGTTCATGGTGGGGCTAAAAGTAATCAGCACCTCAAGTACAGAGAAATCCCTCATGAAGAGAAGCTTTATCAGAATATCGAGGCCAAGCGGACTGTTGCTAAGAAGGCTGTGGAGCTGATTGAAGATGGCGATACTATTTTTCTTGGGCCGGGGACTTCTGTGGAAGTGCTGGCTGAGGAAATCACCAATCAACATCTGCGCGTGATTACCAATTGTCTGCCGATTTTTCGCGATCTTTTGAAGAAGAAGTCAGATACCTTCAAAGTTTTTCTCCTGGGTGGGGAGATGCGGGAAGCGACTCAAGCCTTTGTCGGCGAGATGACCAATGCCATCATGGATAAAATGTACTTTACTAAAATGTTTTTCAGTGGCAATGGAATCAAAAATGGGCAGATTATGACCTCTTCTTTTGAAGAGGCCTATACTCAGAAGCTGGCTTTGGAGCGCTCATCAGAGTCTTACCTCTTGATTGATTCTTCTAAGATTGGAAAGGAAGATTTCACCTCTATCTGTCCTTTGGCTAATATTACAGCTGTTATCACAGATCAGATGTCGGAAAATGCTCAGGAAGAACTGGAAGTCTATACCAAGATTATTTCCTAGTTTATTTTAAATGGATGAAAAAATTATCAAAAAGCTCTTTTCAGGGCTTTTTTGTTTATTTTAATCATTTTTAAAAATATTTTGATTAAAATAAACAAAAATCTGTTGACAAATAACTTTTAAAGGAGTATAGTATACTTATAGGAAACAGAAAATGTTTTTTATAAACAATATTCTGTGCAAAAAATCAAACAAAGGAGAATGCTCATGGCAATTATTATTGGAGCAGATGCTGCTGGAAGCAAGCTGAAAGATGTGGTCAAGGATTTTCTCGTCGAAGAAAACTTTGAAGTGGTCGATGTGACGAAAGAAGGTCAGGATTTTGTTGATGTGACCCTTGCAGTTGCAGCAGAGGTGAATAAACAAGAGGAAAATCTTGGTATTGTCATTGACGCTTATGGAGCTGGTCCATTTATGGTAGCGACCAAAATCAAAGGCATGGTAGCGGCGGAAGTCTCAGATGAACGCTCTGCCTACATGACTCGCGGTCATAACAACTCTCGCATGATTACGATGGGAGCTGAAATCGTTGGTGAAGAGCTGGCTAAGAACATTGCCAAAGGCTTTGTCAATGGTAAATACGACGGCGGCCGTCACCAAATCCGGGTCGACATGCTCAACAAGATGTGCTAAGAAAAGGAGAAATCAAATGAAAATTGCAATTGGATGTGACCATATCGTTACCAATGAAAAAATGGCAGTCTCAGATTTTCTAAAATCAAAAGGCTATGAAATTCTTGATTTTGGTACTTATGACCATACACGTACTCACTACCCAATCTTTGGTAAAAAAGTAGGGGAGGCAGTCGTTAGTGGACAAGCTGATCTTGGTGTTTGTATCTGTGGTACAGGTGTCGGTATCAACAACGCTGTAAATAAAGTTCCTGGTGTTCGTTCAGCTTTGGTACGTGACATGACTTCAGCTCTCTATGCTAAGGAAGAACTCAACGCCAACGTTATCGGTTTTGGTGGTAAAATCACTGGTGAGCTTCTCATGTGTGACATCATTGAAGCTTTCATTCATGCGGAGTACAAGCCAACTGAAGAAAACAAAAAATTGATTGCGAAAATTGAGCACGTTGAAACTCACAATGCTCATCAAACAGATGCCAACTTCTTTACAGAATTTCTTGAAAAATGGGATCGTGGAGAGTACCACGATTAGAGAGGTAGCTAGATGATTCTTACAGTGACCATGAATCCTTCTATTGATATTTCCTATCCCTTAGAAGAATTGAAAATTGATACTGTTAATCGTGTTTCGGAAGTCAGTAAAACAGCAGGCGGCAAGGGTCTCAACGTGACCAGGGTCTTGGCAGAAATTGGAGACCATGTCGCTGCGACGGGACTTATCGGTGGAACCAATGGAGAATTTTTATTACAAAATCTCCATCCTAATGTTAGACAATGCTTTTATAATATTTCGGGAGATACGAGAAATTGCATTGCTGTCTTGCACGAAGGTAAGCAAACAGAAATCCTGGAAGCCGGTCCGACTATTACAGCAGATGAGGCGAGGGATTTCCAAGAACACTTCCGGTCTTTGATGGCTGAGGCAGATGTTGTCAGTATCTCGGGCAGTCTGCCAGCGGGCCTGCCGACAGACTACTATATCCAGCTGATTGAAATGGCTAATCAAGCTGGCAATAAGGTGGTGCTGGATTGCTCTGGAGCTGCTCTGGAAGCTGTGCTCAAATCAGATGTGAAACCAACTGCCATCAAACCAAATAACGAGGAACTTTCTCAGTTATTGGATCGCGAGATTTCCAAAGATTTGGATGAGTTAAAAGCTGTCCTTTCAGAACCGCTATTTGAAGGAATCGAGTGGATCATCGTATCACTCGGTGCAGATGGCGCTTTTGCCAAACACTGGGACACTTTCTATAAAGTGGATATTCCTAAAATCCAAGTGGTCAATCCAGTTGGCTCTGGCGACTCAACTGTTGCAGGGATTTCGTCAGCCTTGAGCCATCGAGAAGATGATGTCTCTCTGCTCAAAAAAGCGAATGTTCTTGGCATGCTCAATGCCCAAGAAAAAATGACCGGCCATGTCAATGTTGAAAACTACGATGGCCTATACAATCAAATCACAGTAAAAGAGGTATAAAGAATGGTATTAACAGAACAAAAACGCAAGTACATGGAAAAACTTTCTGATGAGAATGGCATCATTTCTGCTTTGGCATTTGACCAACGCGGTGCTTTGAAACGCCTTATGGCTCAACACCAGGAAGCAGAACCAACAGTAGCTCAAATGGAAGAACTGAAAGTTTTGGTCGCAGAAGAGCTGACTCCTTACGCTTCGTCTATGCTGCTGGATCCTGAGTATGGACTGCCTGCTACGAAAGCTCTGGACAAAAATGCTGGCTTGCTATTGGCCTATGAAAAGACAGGCTATGATACTTCTAGCACTAAGCGCCTGCCAGACTGTCTGGATGTTTGGTCTGCAAAACGCATCAAAGAACAAGGTGCGGATGCGGTGAAATTCCTCCTTTACTATGATGTAGACAGCTCCGAAGAACTTAACCAACAAAAGCAGGCTTATATCGAGCGTGTGGGCTCAGAGTGTGTGGCAGAAGATATTCCTTTTTTCCTTGAAATCTTGGCTTACGATGAAAAGATTGCGGATGCTTCCAGTGCTGAATACGCTAAAGTGAAACCTCACAAGGTTATCGGTGCCATGAAGGTCTTCTCAGATCCACGTTTCAACATTGATGTCTTGAAAGTGGAAGTACCAGTCAACGTTAAATACGTTGAAGGCTTTGGCGATGGTGAAGTGGTACATACAAAAGCTGAAGCAGCTGCCTTCTTCAAGGAACAAGATGAGGCAACTAACCTGCCATACATCTACTTGAGTGCGGGTGTATCTGCTAAACTTTTCCAAGAAACACTTGTTTTCGCTCATGAGTCAGGTGCTAACTTCAACGGCGTTCTCTGCGGACGTGCGACTTGGGCTGGCAGTGTCAAAGACTACATTGAGCAAGGCGAAGAGGCAGCTCGCAAGTGGCTTCGTACAACAGGATTTGAAAATATTGATGAGCTCAACAAGGTTCTTCAAAAAACAGCTACCTCTTGGAAAGAAAGAGTCTAAAATTTATTGAAAAATAAATAAAGTAAGGGTTTACATTCTGATACTGATATGCTATAATGAAATCAGAAATTGAATAGGGTGAGCGTTACTAAGTTGGATTAGGCGTGACCGCAAATAAATTGAGGGGAGATATAGCCTCGGTTTATTTGTGGTCTTTTTGTTTTGCCAGAACCCTAGAAAATGAAGAGGAGGAGATATGTATCGAATCATACATCCTATGAACAACAATGTTGCTCTAGCCAAACATGAAAATGGTGAAGAGGTTGTTCTGATTGGCAGTGGCATAGCTTTTAATAAAAAGAAGGGTGACATCGTTCTGGAAAGTAAGATTGAGAAAATCTTTCGCCTACGAACGGAAGAGTCTAAAGAAAACTTTGTGGCCTTGCTCAAAGATGTTCCGCTGGACTTTATCACAGTGACCTATGATGTGATTGACACCCTTTCTAAGAAGTATGATTATCCTGTCCAGGAGTATATATATGTCACGCTGACAGATCACATCTACTGTTCTTATCAGGCTGTGCAGCAGGGGCGGTACAAGGAGAGTGACCTGCCGGATGCTTCGGACAAATACCCTGTCCCTTATCAGATTGCCCAGGAAGCGGTAGCCATATACCGCGAGCGGCTCTTGGATAATTTCCCTGGCGACGAGGTTAATCGCATTGCCTATCACTTTATCAATGCCGAAGGGGAGACCAATCCTGAGGGGCAAAGTCACTTGGGCAGGCGAAAAGATATTCTGGCTGCAGTTGAAGAAGAGCTGAAGAAAAATGGCATTAAAAGAAGTGCAGAAAACAGCAACTTTTATGACCGTTTTATGATTCACCTGAACTACTTTTTGGACTATCTGGACAGAAGCCGTGATGACAATGTTTCCCTGTTGGAAATGGAAAGTCAGATCCAGATGACCTATCCTCAAGCCTATCAGGTCGGAAGTGATATTTACCACATCATTGCCCAGAAGACGGGAATTGATCTCTACCGCTGCGAACGGGTCTACCTGGTGCTGCATATTCAACGCCTTTTATAATAGAAAATAATAATAAAATTTTACATAAGAATACAAGGAGGATCTCTCATGAATAGAGAAGAAGTAACATTGCTCGGTTTTGAAATTGTAGCCTACGCTGGTGACGCTCGCTCCAAACTTCTGGAAGCTTTGAAAGCAGCAGAGGCTGGGGATTTTGCTAAGGCAGATGCTTTGGTGGAAGAAGCCAATGGTTGCATCGCTGAAGCACACCATGCTCAGACCAGTCTCTTGACAAAAGAAGCTGCTGGTGAGGACTTGGCTTACAGTGTGACCATGATGCACGGCCAAGACCACCTAATGACTACCATCTTGCTAAAAGACATGATGTACCATTTGATTGAACTATATAAAAGAGGAGTAAAATAATGAATAAACTCATCGGACTTATTGAGAAAGGGAAGCCTTTCTTTGAGAAGATTTCTCGGAATATCTATCTCCGTGCTATTCGGGATGGCTTTATCGCTGGTATGCCAGTCATCCTCTTCTCATCTATCTTTATCTTGATTGCCTATGTGCCAAATGCTTGGGGTTTCCACTGGTCTAAGGATATTGAAACATTCCTAATGACCCCTTATAGCTATTCGATGGGGATTCTGGCTTTCTTTGTGGGTGGGACCACTGCTAAGGCGCTGACAGACTCTGTCAATCGCGACCTGCCTGCGACAAACCAGATTAACTTCTTGTCTACTATGCTGGCTTCTATGGTCGGCTTCCTCCTCATGGCGGCTGAACCTGCCAAGGAAGGTGGCTTCCTAACTGCCTTCATGGGAACCAAAGGTCTTTTGACAGCTTTCATCGCAGCCTTTGTAACGGTTAATGTCTATAAGGTTTGTGTGAAAAATAATGTTACCATCCGTATGCCAGAAGAAGTTCCACCAAATATTTCCCAAGTATTTAAAGATTTGATTCCATTTACTGTTTCAGTCGTTCTACTCTACGGTTTGGAACTGCTTGTTAAAGCAAGTCTAGGAGTAACCGTTGCAGAATCCATCGGAACGCTTCTTGCTCCACTCTTCTCAGCAGCAGATGGCTATCTGGGAATCACGCTTATCTTTGGTGCTTACGCTTTCTTCTGGTTCGTGGGAATTCACGGTCCGTCTATCGTTGAGCCTGCAATTGCTGCCATTACTTATGCCAATATCGATGCCAACTTGGCTCTGGTACAAGCTGGTCAGCATGCGGATAAGGTCATCACTTCTGGTACTCAAATGTTCATCGTTACCATGGGTGGTACTGGTGCGACCTTGATTGTTCCATTCCTCTTCATGTGGATCTGTAAGTCCGAGCGTAACCGTGCAATTGGACGGGCATCTGTTGTCCCAACTTTCTTTGGTGTCAATGAGCCTATTCTCTTTGGCGCTCCAATCGTACTGAATCCGATTTTCTTTATTCCATTTATCTTTGCACCTATCGCAAACGTATGGATTTTCAAATTCTTTGTTGATACTTTGAACATGAACTCCTTCTCAGCCAACCTTCCTTGGGTGACACCTGGACCTCTGGGAATTGTGCTGGGTACCAACTTCCAGCTTCTGTCCTTTGTTCTTGCAGCCCTCCTTGTCGTAGTAGATGTAATTATTTACTATCCATTTGTCAAGGTTTATGACGAACAAATCCTAGAAGAAGAACGTTCTGGTAAAGCTAACGATGCTCTTAAAGAAAAAGTAGCAGCTAACTTTAATACTGCTAAAGCGGATGCTATCCTTGAAAAAGCAGGAGTGGATGAAGAAGCTCCATCTCAAAACAATATTAGCGAAGAAACCAATGTTCTGGTGCTCTGTGCAGGCGGCGGTACTAGTGGATTGCTGGCCAACGCTTTGAATAAAGCAGCAGCTGAATACAATGTTCCTGTCAAAGCAGCAGCTGGCGGCTACGGTGCTCACCGTGAAATGCTGCCTGAGTTTGACCTGGTTATCTTGGCTCCTCAAGTTGCCTCCAACTTTGAAGACATGAAGGCGGAAACTGATAAATTGGGTATCAAGCTGGCTAAGACTGAAGGCGGCCAATACATCAAACTAACCCGTGATGGCAAAGGAGCACTGGCCTTCGTTCAGGAGCAATTTAACAACTAATTTGTTAGTTCATTTGAGGTGAAGCAAAGTTCAATTCCCCTGTTATTCACCTATTTACTTACTTGTTTCACCTCAAATGCTATTGAAAGGAAAATAAGATGACAAAAAGCTTACCTAAAGATTTTATTTTCGGCGGCGCAACAGCGGCCTATCAAGCTGAGGGAGCAACCCACACAGATGGAAAAGGACCTGTTGCCTGGGATAAGTACCTAGAGGATAACTACTGGTACACGGCAGAACCTGCCAGCGACTTTTACCACAAATACCCTGTGGATCTGAAATTGGCTGAAGAGTATGGTGTCAATGGTATTCGGATTTCCATTGCTTGGTCACGGATTTTCCCGACAGGCTATGGCGAGGTCAATCCAAAAGGTGTGGAATTTTACCATAATCTTTTCGCAGAATGCCACAAACGCCATGTAGAACCTTTTGTGACCCTTCACCACTTTGATACACCAGAGGCTCTTCATTCAAATGGCGATTTCCTCAATCGGGAAAATATTGAGCACTTTGTGGACTATGCGGCTTTCTGTTTTGAAGAATTTCCAGAAGTTCGCTATTGGACGACTTTCAATGAAATTGGTCCCATTGGTGATGGTCAGTACTTAGTTGGAAAATTCCCTCCGGGTATCCAGTATGACTTGGCCAAGGTTTTCCAATCCCATCACAACATGATGGTCTCCCATGCCCGTGCCGTTAAGCTTTATAAGGACAAGGGCTACAAGGGTGAAATCGGTGTCGTTCATGCCCTGCCGACAAAATACCCTTACGACCCAGAAAATCCAGCAGATGTCAGAGCAGCAGAGTTGGAAGATATTATTCATAACAAGTTTATCCTAGATGCGACTTATCTGGGGCACTATTCAGATGTAACTCTGGCAGGTGTAAATCACATCCTTAAGGTCAATGGTGGCCAGCTGGATCTGCGAGATGAAGACTTTGCAGCTTTAGAAGCAGCTAAAGATCTTAATGACTTCCTTGGCATCAACTACTATATGAGTGACTGGATGCGTGACTTTGACGGTGAAACAGAAATTATCCATAACGGTAAAGGCGAAAAGGGAAGCTCCAAGTACCAGATTAAGGGTGTAGGGCGCAGAGAATCTCCAATCCATATTCCGAAAACTGATTGGGATTGGATTATCTATCCGCAAGGTCTTTATGATCAGATCATGCGGATTAAGAAAGATTATCCAAACTACAAGAAAATCTATATCACAGAAAATGGTCTGGGTTATAAAGATGAATTTGTGGACAATACGGTTTACGACGATGCTCGAATTGACTACGTCAAGCAGCATTTGGAAGTTTTATCCGATGCGATTGCGGACGGGGCTAATGTCAAGGGCTACTTTATCTGGTCTCTGATGGATGTCTTTTCTTGGTCTAACGGTTATGAAAAACGCTACGGCTTATTCTACGTAGACTTTGAAACTCAGGAACGCTATCCGAAGAAATCCGCTCACTGGTATAAGAAACTAGCCGAAACACAAATGATTGAATAGAAAGTAAAGCCGTTAGAGTTGAACTCTTTCGGCTTTTCGAAAAGAGGGAAGCCATGCTTGAAAAAAACAAAGAGTTTACTAAAAGCAGTATCAGGTTCTCTATATAAAAAAGTTTATATTATTAATTTTGAACGATGTTCTCAAGCACCTCGGATTAAAAAAATGGAACTTATTTTTATTGGAGATTGGTTCGTATCAGAAGGTTTAGAAGGGATTTGCTATTCTAAGTTGACTATTGATAGTTTTGAGTACATGTTTCTAAGTTTAGTTGAGGAATCTGACAGAAGTTTGGTTAGTTTTGATATAGATATAATAGCCTATGAAAAGGATAAATAGTAAAAAGAGAGGTAAAAATATGGTACTAGAGTTATCAAATGATTTTCTAAAAGTTCAATTTAAGGAAAAGGGTGGAGAATTATCTTCTATAAAAGATAAGGATGGCGTGGAATATTTATGGCAGGGAAATCCTGAATATTGGGGAGGACAGGCTCCTGTCTTGTTTCCTAACTGTGGTAGTGTCCGTGATGATGCTCCTCTCTTTATTATGGGAGATGAAGGAGTTATAGAAGGCCATCTTCCTCGTCATGGTTTAGTTAGAAAGAAAGATTTTGAGCATAAGATAATAAATGACCATCAAATTATGTTTTCAATTGAAAGTAATTCGGAAATGTTAAAACAATATCCTTATCCTTTTCGTTTAAGTATATTTTATACTTTAGATAAATCTAAGATTGAAGTAGAATACTTAGTTGAGAACTTAGGATTAAATCAAGATATGCCTTATTTCATAGGCGCACACCCGGGTTTTAATTGTCCCTTATTTGAAAATGAACGGTATGAAGATTATTATCTCGAGTTTGAAAAGGAAGAAAATTGTAGTATTCCAGCATCATATCCCGAGACGGGATTACTTGACATAAAAAGCCGTTCGCCTTTTTTAAATAAAGAAAAAGTATTAGCTTTAGATTATGATCTATTTTCAAAGGATGCAATTACTTTGGATAAGCTGGTTTCTCGTTCGGTAACATTAAAGTCTAAAAATCATAATAAAGCAGTAAAAATTGATTTCCAAGATTTTCCATATTTAATTTTGTGGTCTACTGCGAATAAAGGGCCGTTTATTGCAATTGAACCATGGGGCGGCTTATCTACATCAAAAGAAGAATCTGGATTTTTTAATTACAAGGAAAATGTAACTTTTATTGAGCCTGAAATGTCTGATTATAAAACTTATTCCATTGAGATAACAGAAATTTAAACGAATAATGGATAAAAAGTAGTTGCTTTATTAGATTAGTAGGTAAAAAATCTGTAAAGGTATCGTTGGGAGGGGGATTATTATGTTGTTTCAAAAGTTACTCCAAGACACTATTTATAATGCATTATTTGCCAATATAATCTAGTATATTTATGAATGTAGAGAATTATTGGATGTATCCACGTATTTGATTTGAAAACAAAAATATATTAGGTTGGATGATTTTACTATAAGAGTAAGATACTTATTGGAAAACGGCCTTCATCAACTTTCCATAATAAGAATAAAGCTATATGATTCTTCTGGTGACAAAGGACCTATTCCTTATTTCAGAAAAGATTTTATCCCTTATGTTAGTTCAAATAATATAGATAAAATTGCAGAGGATATTTTAGAAGAGTATTATCCAGAAATGCTACAAGCTCCTATGGCATTACCTATCTATGATTTTGCGAGGAATATTGGGGGAGAGGTTGAAGAAAGAACTCTCCCCCAATAATGGGACAAGAGAATAACCCTCCTATGGGTGCAGTG
>NZ_JAKZJI010000022.1:0-41573 GCF_031142805.1 Streptococcus sp. IsoGale022
ATTTAACGTAGTTTTTTTCTATTTTTAAATGAAAGCGCTCTAAAATAAATTGTTTTTTTAGGAAAATAGGAGTACAATAAGTTAGTGTAGTAAATAAAAAAGCACCGAATCGGTGCGCATAACTGATTATGGATAACCATATTTTAACTCAAAAGAAAAATCTTTTGGCTGTGTTGTTTCGAATAGTTCCAACGTAGTTATTATACAAAAAATAAAATCGAAAATCAAGACAAGGAGTAGTTTTATGACGAAATTTAATAAGAATTATTCAATCGGCTTGGATATAGGTGTATCATCTGTTGGCTATGCTGTTGTAACTGAAGATTATCAAGTACCTGCGTTTAAATTTAAAGTTTTAGGTAATACAGAAAAAGAAAAAATAAAGAAAAATTTAATCGGGTCTACAACTTTTGTATCTGCTCAACCAGCTAAAGGAACTCGAGTTTTTCGTGTTAATCGGCGTAGAATTGATAGAAGAAATCATAGAATTGCCTATTTACGAGATATTTTTCAAAAAGAGATTGAAAAAGTCGATAAAAATTTTTATCGTAGATTAGATGAAAGTTTTAGAGTGCTTGGTGATAAAAGTGAGGACCTACAGATAAAACAACCATTTTTTGGTAATAAAGAATTGGAAACTGCCTATCACAAGAAGTACCCTACGATTTACCATTTACGAAAACACTTAGCTGATGCAGATAAAGGTTCTCCTGTTGCTGATATTCGTGAAGTTTACATGGCCTTATCGCACATTTTAAAGTACCGAGGCCACTTTTTAACATTAGGTAACATTGACCCTAACCATATCAATATGCAAAACTCTTGGATTGATTTTGTTGAATCTTGCCAAGACGCTTTTGATTTAGAAATTTCTGATGAATCTAAAACCATAGCAGATATATTTAAGTCAAGTAATAACAGACAAGAAAAAGTAAAAAGGATACTATCCTATTTCCAACAAGAGCTTCTAAAAAAAGACAAGAGTATTTTCAAACAACTATTACAACTATTATTTGGTTTAAAAACGAAATTTAAAGATTGTTTTGAATTAGAAGAAGAACCGGATCTTAATTTCTCCAAAGAAAACTATGATGAAAATCTGGAAAATCTTCTTGGTGCATTAGAAGAAGACTTTTCCGATGTATTTGCTAAACTAAAAATTTTACGTGATACGATACTCCTATCTGGTATGCTAACCTACACTGGAGCAACTCATGCCCGTTTTTCTGCTACTATGGTTGAGAGATACGAGGAACACCGTAAAGATTTGCAACATTTCAAATCTTTTGTTAAACAAAATCTATCTGAACAAGATTACTTAGATATTTTTGGTAGAAAAACACCAAATGGATTTGATGTAGATAAGGAAACAAAGGGATATGTTGGATATATATCTAATAAGATGGTATTAACTAATCCACAGAAACAAAAAACAATACAACAAAATTTTTATGACTATATCAATGGAAAAATAACTGGTATTGAAGGGGCAGAATATTTTCTTAATAAGATATCAGATGGAACATTTTTAAGAAAACTCCGTACAACTGATAATGGAGCAATTCCTAATCAAATTCACGCTTATGAACTAGAAAAGATTATAGAAAGACAAGGGGAAGATTATCCTTTTCTGCTAGAAAACAAAGATAAATTACTATCTATCTTGACATTTAAAATCCCTTATTATGTTGGTCCTCTGGAAAAAGGAAATAATAGCAGATTCGCTTGGATAAAACGAGCGACTAGCCAAGATGTTTTAGATGATAATGATGAAGATACTAGAAATGGTAAAATACGTCCTTGGAACTATCATAAACTGATAAATATGGATGAAACTAGAGATGCCTTCATCTCCAATTTAATAGGAAATGATATTATTCTCTTAAATGAAAAAGTTTTACCAAAACGTAGTTTGATCTATGAAGAAGTCATGCTCCAAAATGAATTAATTCGGGTCAAGTATAAAGATAAATATGGGAAAACTCACTTTTTCGATTCAGAACACCGACAAAAAATAATCAATAACTTATTTAAAACTAATAGTAAGCGTGTCAGTTCTGCCATTCTCCTTGAATACTTGGAGAAATGCACAGATTTACAAGCGGTTGAAATTGTTTCGGGAATTGAAAAAGGTAAATCTCTTAATTCTACTTTGAAAACATATAATGATTTAAAAACCATTTTTTCAGAAGAGTTACTAGATTCTGAAATCTATCAAAAAGAGTTAGAAGAGATTATCAAAGTTATTACCGTTTTTGATGATAAAAAATCTATTAAAAACTACCTTACAAAATATTTTGGGCATCTTGAATTTTTAAATGAAGAGAAAATTAATCAACTCTCAAAATTGCGCTATACAGGCTGGGGACGTTATTCTGCTAAGTTATTATTAGGCATTCGCGACGAGGATACAGGTTTTAATTTATTGCAGTTCCTTCGAAATGATGATGAAAATCGTAATTTAGTTCAACTTATTTCTGATAGCACCTTATCCTTTGATTCTGCTATCAAAGCCATTCAATCTAAATCAACTGTTGAAGATGATGTATTTGAAGAAATTAAAAAGTTGGCTGGTAGTCCAGCTATCAAACGAGGAATCTTGAATAGTATTAAAATTGTTGATGAGCTAGTTCAGATTATAGGATATCCACCCCAAAATATCGTCATTGAAATGGCTCGTGAAAATATGACCACCGAAGAGGGGCAAAAAAAGGCAAAAACTCGTAAATCTAAATTAGAATCTGCACTAAAAAATATTGAAAATAGTGTATTAGAAAATGGAAAAGTTCTTCATTCAGATGAACAACTACAATCTGAGAAATTATATTTATACTATCTTCAAAATGGGAAGGATATATACTCCTTAGATGAAACAGGAAGTCCTGCCCCCATATACCTAGACCAGCTAGATCAATACGAAGTTGATCATATTATCCCCTATAGTTTTTTACCAATTGATTCAATCGATAATAAAGTATTAACGCATAGGAAAAATAATCAAAGAAAGTTGGATAATATATCGGACAAAGAGACAGTTGCTCATATGAAACCTTTCTGGGAGACATTATATAATGCCAAGCTAATTTCTCAAACGAAATATCAAAGATTAACTACTAGCGAACGAACTCCTGATGGTGTTCTGACCGAGAGCATGAAAGCCGGCTTTATTGAACGTCAATTAGTCGAAACACGACAAATTATAAAGCATGTTGCTCGCATACTAGACAATCGTTTTTCAGACACCAAAATCATTACTTTAAAATCTCAACTAGTTACCAATTTTAGAAACACCTTTCATATTGCCAAAATACGTGAACTGAATGATTATCACCATGCTCACGATGCTTATCTAGCTGTTGTTGTAGGACAAACTCTTCTTAAAGCCTATCCCAAATTAGCTCCTGAGTTGATATATGGCCACCATGCTCACTTTAATCGGCACGAGGAGAATAAAGCAACGTTAAGAAAGCATCTCTATTCTAACATCATGAGATTCTTTAATAATCCAGATTCCAAAGTTAGTAAAGATATTTGGGATTGTAATAGGGATTTACCGATTATAAAAGATGTCATCTACAAATCTCAAATCAACTTTGTCAAACGAACAATGATTAAAAAAGGAGCATTTTATAGTCAAAATCCTGTTGGAAAATTTAATAAACAACTTGCAGCAAATAATCGCTATCCATTAAAAACAAAAGCTTTATGTTTAGATACCTCTATATATGGAGGTTATGGACCAATGAATTCTGCCTTATCTATTATCATAATCGCAGAACGGTTTAATGAAAAGAAAGGAAAGATAGAAACTGTAAAAGAATTCCATGACATTTTTATCATAGATTATGAAAAATTTAATAATAATCCATTTCAATTCTTAAATGACACTTCAGAAAATGGTTTTCTTAAAAAGAATAATATAAATCGTGTTCTAGGCTTCTATAGAATTCCAAAATATTCACTAATGCAAAAAATTGATGGAACAAGAATGCTATTTGAAAGCAAGTCAAACCTTCATAAAGCTACCCAATTTAAATTAACAAAAACTCAAACTGAATTATTTTTCCATATGAAACGACTTTTGACTAAATCGAATTTGATGGATTTAAAATCTGAAAGTGCAATAAAGGAAAGTCAAAATTTCATACTCAAACACAAGGAAGAATTTGATAATATTTCGAACCAGCTATCAGCTTTTTCACAAAAAATGTTGGGTAACACTACATCGTTAAAGAATCTTATAAAAGGATATAATGAGAGAAAGATTAAAGAAATTGATATCAGAGAGGAAACCATCAAATATTTTTATGATAATTTTATAAAAATGTTTAGCTTTGTCAAAAGTGGTGCCCCAAAAGATATAAATGATTTCTTTGATAATAAGTATACAGTCGCAAGAATGCGTCCTAAACCAGACAAAAAATTGCTCAACGCCACCCTTATCCACCAATCAATCACTGGTCTCTACGAAACCCGGATTGACTTGAGAAAACTAGGAGAAGACTAATGGGATGGAGAACCATTGTAGTCAATACGCACTCTAAGCTCTCCTACAAGAACAACCACTTGATTTTTAAAGATGCCTCTCGGACAGAGTTGATTCATCTGTCCGAGGTGGACATCCTGCTTTTGGAGACGACAGATATCGTTCTCTCCACTATGCTAATTAAACGCTTGGTGGATGAAAATATTCTGGTCATCTTTTGTGATGATAAACGCTTGCCAACTGCATACTTGATGCCCTACTACGGTCGGCACGATTCCAGTCTGCAACTCTCTCGTCAAATCGCATGGGGCGAGGAGGCTAAAGTACAAGTTTGGACGACTATTATTGCACAAAAAATTCTCAATCAAGCTTTTTATCTGGGAAGCTGTGGTTTTCTTGAAAAGAGCCAGTCAGTACTTGATCTCTATCATGGGTTGGATTTATTCGACCCTAGCAACCGCGAAGGGCACGTAGCTCGAATTTATTTTAATGCCTTGTTTGGAAATGATTTTAGTCGTGAACAAGATAATGATGTCAATGCTGCCTTAGACTACGGCTACACCTTGATTTTAAGTATGTTTGCGCGTGAGATTGTTTTGTCGGGTTGCATGACCCAGTTCGGCTTGAAACATGCCAATCAGTTTAATCAATTCAACCTAGCTAGTGATATTATGGAGCCTTTCCGTCCCATTATTGACAGAATTGTCTATGAAAATCGAAACAGTTCTTTTGTCAAAATCAAACGAGAACTTTTCACTATTTTCTCAGACACCTTCCACTACAATGGAAAGGATATGTATCTGACCAATATCGTCAGCGACTATACTAAGAAAGTCATTCAAGCTCTTAATCAACCGGAGAAAGGAGTTCCTGAGTTTAGGATATGAGTTATCGATATATGCGTATGATTTTAATGTTTGATATGCCCGTTGATACCGCAGAGGAACGCAAGGCCTATCGGAAATTTCGCAAGTTCCTCATAGATGAAGGATTTATCATGCACCAATTCTCTATCTATAGCAAGCTCTTGCTCAACAACTCTGCTAATAACGCCATGATTGAGCGACTCAAGACTCATAATCCTAAAAAAGGAAACATTACTCTCTTAACCGTTACAGAAAAGCAGTTTTCTCGTATGATCTACTTAAATGGCGAGCGAAATACCAGCGTAGCAAACTCCGACGCACGTTTAGTTTTTCTAGGAGAGGAGCCTGGAGATGAAGATTAATTTCCCATTATTGGATGAACCATTGGCTATTGAAAATGCAACCTTTTTAGTCCTGGAAGACCAGTTTACCTTTTCGACTATCGTCAAGCAGTTCTACCAGTACACTGATGATGGAGAGTTAAAGTTGTTTGATAGAAATCTAAAAGCTATGAAAGAGGCCGAGTTACTAGTGATAACGGATGTCTTAGGATACAATCTCAACTCACCCGCCATGCTCAAGTTGATACATGCAGATCTTGAAAATCAGCTTAATGACAAGCTCGAAGTCAAATCCATGAT
Organism: Streptococcus sp. IsoGale022; assembly: GCF_031142805.1. Classification (NCBI taxonomy): domain Bacteria; kingdom Bacillati; phylum Bacillota; class Bacilli; order Lactobacillales; family Streptococcaceae; genus Streptococcus; species Streptococcus sp. IsoGale022. The sequence continues at coordinate 5,994 of NZ_JAKZJI010000022.1, forward strand.
TGAAAAGCTGGTTTCTACGATTACAGAATTACTGGCATTTGAGTGTTTGGAAAACGAGTTAGACCTAGAGTATGATGAAATCACCATTCTAGAGTTAATCGATGCACTTGGTGTCAAAGTCGAAACCATGAGTGATACACTTTTTGAAAAGATGCTAGAAATTGTCCAGGTTTTTAAATATCTTTCTAAAAAGAAACTCCTTGTTTTCATTAATGCGACTGCCTATCTATCAAAGGATGAGTTAGTAAATTTGATAGAGTATATCCAACTCAATCAACTAAGGGTTTTATTTGTCGAACCTCGAAAAGTCTATGATTTTCCGCAGTATGTGCTGGATCAGGACTATTTCTTGAACCCTGAAAATATGGTATAATAAGAGTAACAATTGGAACCTGACGAGCTGAAGTCCGGCTGGGATGAATGGCGCGATTACGAAATTTCGTGAGAAAAATTTTTCTACGAGGTTTTAGAGCTGTGTTGTTTCGAATGGTTCCAAAACTTTTTGCTTATCGCCATATTTAACCGTATCGTTTTAGAGCTGTGTTGTTTCGAATGGTTCCAAAACATATTTGCATCGATGTTAGACTGCAATCTTGTTTTAGAGCTGTGTTGTTTCGAATGGTTCCAAAACTAGTCCGCTTGTAGATTTGCCCCTAACCTTGTTTTAGAGCTGTGTTGTTTCGAATGGTTCCAAAACTAAAAAATCGATTGAGTATCGGCCAAATTCGTTTTAGAGCTGTGTTGTTTCGAATGGTTCCAAAACAAGAACAGCAAAGATAGACAACATTAGAGGGTTTTAGAGCTGTGTTGTTTCGAATGGTTCCAAAACAGTGATCAGGCCTTGTGAATGGCACCATACGTTTTAGAGCTGTGTTGTTTCGAATGGTTCCAAAACACGAAAATCAATTCAATTTCTTTAAATAGGGTTTTAGAGCTGTGTTGTTTCGAATGGTTCCAAAACGATGTGGTAGACAGTCTTGACAAAGTCCAGGTTTTAGAGCTGTGTTGTTTCGAATGGTTCCAAAACAATAGATTAACTAACCATGTTATTCCAAATGTTTTAGAGCTGTGTTGTTTCGAATGGTTCCAAAACTTAAAATTGATTTAGGGTCAAAGGGGTCTAGTTTTAGAGCTGTGTTGTTTCGAATGGTTCCAAAACGCTTGTCAAGTACAAGTGCAAAGTTTTCAGGTTTTAGAGCTGTGTTGTTTCGAATGGTTCCAAAACTGGGTAATCTTTGATTATCCATAGACCTGTGTTTTAGAGCTGTGTTGTTTCGAATGGTTCCAAAACAAGATGGGGTTTCTGTCGGCTGCGTCACACGTTTTAGAGCTGTGTTGTTTCGAATGGTTCCAAAACAAACTGTCACATGTAACATGGCATCTGCGCCGTTTTAGAGCTGTGTTGTTTCGAATGGTTCCAAAACTATGCTTTAGTAAAATCATAAATTCACTGTGTTTTAGAGCTGTGTTGTTTCGAATGGTTCCAAAACCGTCAATACGTTCTTCAACTGATGCTTGGAGGTTTTAGAGCTGTGTTGTTTCGAATGGTTCCAAAACTGGTGCCCTTTATAGAAAGTTTTTGGCGAGGTTTTAGAGCTGTGTTGTTTCGAATGGTTCCAAAACCCATCATATTTAACAGTGTCTAGTGTCGTTGTTTTAGAGCTGTGTTGTTTCGAATGGTTCCAAAACGTAAAAGCGGGTCATATAGTCCAGTTCAGAGTTTTAGAGCTGTGTTGTTTCGAATGGTTCCAAAACCATCACCTAGAAGAATATATCAATAGTTTAGTTTTAGAGCTGTGTTGTTTCGAATGGTTCCAAAACAAAAAAAGAAAGTAAAGAGGATTAAATTTAGTTTTAGAGCTGTGTTGTTTCGAATGGTTCCAAAACCAGAAATCATGAGCAAGGTGCAGGGCTACTGTTTTAGAGCTGTGTTGTTTCGAATGGTTCCAAAACCTGACCAACCAAAATTAGCCCAAGCGTAATGTTTTAGAACTGTGTTGTTTCGAATGGTTCCAAAACTAAGTTCTTCCGTATCATTCCAAACACTGTGTTTTAGAGCTGTGTTGTTTCGTTTTTATTTATCATAAAAAGGACTGTTTTATTCAGTCCTCTTATTTTCTATTTCCCCAAGCAAAATTGGCTGAAGAGTTGGGTGATGAGTTCGTCTGGTGCAGCGTCACCAGTGATTTCGCCGAGGATTTCCCAGGTGCGAGTCATATCGACTTGGAGTAGATCTACCGGCATACCCATTTCCAAGCCTTGGTTGACGGCTTGCAGGCTTTCCAGGGCTTTTTCAATCAAGGAAATGTGACGGGCGTTTGATAGGTAGGTAGCATCTTGCTCGACGATACCAGCATTTTCAAAGAAGAGCTGATTGATGCGTTCTTCAATTTTATCGATATTTTGATTTTGGAGGACGGAAATCTTGATGACATCAGTCGGTAGCTTATCCAGCTCAATCTTTTCTTCAAGGTCGGTCTTGTTAAGCAGGACGATGCGGTTGCTGTCTTGGCTAATTTCAAGCAATTGTCTGTCTTGGTCTGTCAGGGGTTCGCTGGCGTTTAAAACTAAGAGAACCAAGTCAGCTTCCTGCAGGGCTTTTTTAGAGCGCTCTACTCCAATCTGTTCCACAAGGTCATCGGTTTCCCGAATGCCTGCGGTATCGATGAGCTTGAGCGGTACACCCTTGATATTGACATACTCCTCGATCACATCACGGGTCGTCCCCTCGATATCAGTCACAATTGCCTTGTCCTCGCGCAGGAGATTGTTGAGCAGGCTGGACTTGCCAACATTAGGCCGTCCGATGATAGCAGTGGAAATACCTTCGCGTAAAATCTTACCTCGTCGTGCAGTATCGAGAAGATTGTTCAGCAGAGCTTCGAACTCAGCTGTTTTTTCTCGCAAAAGCTGGGTCGTCATCTCTTCCACATCGTCGTACTCGGGATAGTCAATATTGACCTCAACCTGAGCCAGTGTGTTGAGGATTTCCTGACGGGTATTGTTGATAAGGTTGGATAGAGAACCATCCAGCTGCTTGACAGCGTTGTTCATAGCTTTATCGGTCTTGGCGCGGATGATGTCCATGACAGCCTCAGCCTGAGTCAAATCTACGCGCCCATTGAGAAAGGCCCGCTTGGTAAACTCACCAGGCTCAGCCATTCTAGCGCCCTCGCGGATAGCCAACTGCAAAATTTCATTCGTGACCGCAATTCCGCCGTGGGTATTAATCTCGATGATATCTTCGCGCGTGAAGGTCTTGGGAGAGCGCATTGCACCAAGCATAACCTCATCCAGAATTTCCTGATTTTGAGGGTCAACGATATGGCCGTAGTTGAGCGTGTGGCTTTCTACTTTGCTTAGATTTTTCCCTTTGAAGATTTTTTGGGCAATAGCAAAGCTGTCAGTACCGCTTAGTCTGACAATGCCGATGGCCCCTTCGCCAAGAGGCGTAGAAATCGCAGCGATTGTATCAAATTCTCTGGTAATCATACTGTATTTTTCCTTGTGTTTTAAAATCAATTACCCTAATTGTAACGCAAAAATCAAGGAGGAGCAAGGCTTTCGATTATCAAGCGGAAGGAATGAAATTTAGGTATGGTAAAGAAAACACTTTCATAACAGGAAGAATCGTGATATAATGAAAGTAGTGTGATTTGAGGAGGTGCTATGGAAAATCTAAAAAAACTAGCAGGTATCAAGGCTGCTGAATTTGTCCACAACGGGATGATTGTCGGTCTCGGGACAGGTTCGACTGCCTACTATTTTGTTGAAGAGATTGGCCGACGTATCAAGGAGGAAGGCCTGCAGATTACAGCAGTTACGACTTCTAGTGTCACTAGTAAACAGGCTGAAGGGCTGGGCATTCCGCTCAAGTCTATCGACGATGTGGATCAGGTGGATGTCACTGTTGATGGTGCTGATGAGGTTGATTCAGCTTTTAACGGTATCAAGGGTGGTGGCGGTGCGCTTCTCATGGAGAAAGTCGTAGCGGTGCCTACCAAGCACTATATCTGGGTAGTTGATGAGAGTAAGATGGTAGAGAATCTTGGTGCCTTCAAGCTACCAGTAGAAGTTGTTCAGTATGGTGCTGAGCAGCTCTTTCGTCGCTTTGAGCGTGCGGGCTATAAGCCTGCCTTTCGTCAGAAAGACGGTCAGCGTTTTGTTACGGACATGCAGAATTTCATTATCGACCTAGACCTTGGCGTGATTGAAGATCCTATTGCATTTGCACAGGAGCTAGATCATGTAGTGGGCGTAGTGGAGCATGGACTGTTTAATCAAATGGTAGACAAGGTCATTGTTGCTGGAAAATCAGGTCTTAAAATTTTAGAGGTCAATATATAGAAAGAGGTGTTTTATGCCAAAATTTAATCGTATTCACTTGGTAGTCATGGACTCAGTCGGTATCGGTGCTGCACCAGATGCTAATAACTTTGTCAATGCAGGGGTACCAGATGGTGCTTCAGATACTCTGGGACATATTTCCAAAACAGTAGGGCTGAATGTGCCAAACATGGCTAAGATTGGTTTGGGAAATATCGAGCGTCCTGCTCCTTTGAAGACTGTTCCTCAAGAAGAAAATCCTAGCGGTTACTATACCAAGCTGGAAGAAGTATCTCTTGGAAAAGACACGATGACAGGACACTGGGAAATCATGGGTCTCAATATTACTGAGCCTTTTGATACTTTCTGGAATGGCTTCCCAGAAGAAATCCTGACTCAGATCGAAGAGTTTTCTGGTCGCAAGGTCATTCGTGAGGCTAACAAGCCATATTCTGGAACAGCAGTTATCGATGACTTTGGCCCTCGTCAGATGGAAACAGGCGAGCTGATTATCTACACCTCTGCTGATCCGGTATTACAAATTGCAGCACACGAAGAAGTGATTCCTTTGGAAGAGCTCTATCGCATCTGTGAATTCGCCCGCTCTATTACCTTGGAACGTCCTGCGCTTCTGGGACGTATTATCGCTCGTCCTTATGTAGGTGAGCCAGGCAACTTCACTCGTACAGCCAACCGTCACGACTATGCAGTTTCTCCGTTTGAGCCAACTGTACTTGATAAGCTCAATGAAGCTGGAATTGACACCTATTCTGTTGGTAAGATAAATGACATCTTCAATGGCGCTGGAATTAATCATGATATGGGACACAATAAGTCTAACAATCATGGTGTGGATACTTTGGTCAAAGCCTTGAAAGATGAAAACTTCAAAGAAGGTTTCTCATTTACTAACCTAGTAGACTTTGATGCTCTTTATGGTCACCGCCGTGATCCACATGGCTATCGTGACTGCCTAGAAGAGTTTGATGCTCGCATCGCAGAAATCATTGAAAATATGCGTGAAGATGACTTACTCATGATTACTGCTGACCATGGTAATGACCCGACCTATGCCGGAACGGACCACACTCGTGAGTACATTCCGCTCTTGGTCTTCGGAAAATCGCTGAGCGGTCATGGTCATATTCCTGTCGGACACTTTGCCGATATCTCAGCTACCGTTGCTGAAAACTTCGGAGTAGACAAGGCGATGATTGGTCAAAGCTTCTTGGACAAATTGGTATAAGCATTATAAGAGAGTGAGGAAAATGTTTTATGACAAGCTTATCAGAAAAAATCAAAGCAACAGCAGCCTTCCTGAAAGAAAAAGGGATGACAGAACCTGAATTTGGTCTGATTTTGGGATCTGGTTTGGGAGAATTGGCTGAAGAAATCGAAAATGCCGTTAGTCTTGACTATGCGGATATTCCAAACTGGGGCCGCTCAACTGTTGTTGGCCACGCTGGAAAATTAGTCTATGGAGACTTGGCAGGACGGAAAGTCTTGGCACTGCAAGGCCGTTTCCATTTCTATGAAGGAAATCCTTTAGAGATCGTTACTTTCCCAGTGCGTGTGATGAAGGCTCTTGGTGCGACAGGTGTTATTGTTACTAATGCTGCCGGCGGAATCGGCTATGGTCCTGGTACGCTTATGGCCATCACTGACCACATCAATATGACTGGCCAAAATCCTTTGATTGGTGAAAACTTGGATGAATTTGGTCCACGTTTCCCTGATATGTCTAAATCTTACACTCCAGAATATCGTGCAACTGCTCATCAAGTCGCTGATAAGCTTGGCATTAAGCTTGATGACGGTGTCTATATTGGTGTTACCGGTCCGACTTACGAAACGCCTGCAGAAATCCGTGCTTATAAGACGCTCGGAGCAGATGCAGTCGGCATGTCTACTGTTCCTGAAGTGATTGTAGCAGCACATTCTGGTTTGAAAGTCCTTGGGATTTCATGCATTACAAACTTTGCTGCTGGGTTCCAAGAAGAGCTAAATCATGAGGAAGTGGTTGAAGTAACAGAACGTGTCAAAGGTGATTTTAAACGACTGCTTAAAGAAACACTTGCTGAATTGTAAAAAAATGTTGAAAGGCGTAGTGTCTGGATTGGTAATTGACGCTGGAACAGCCTCTCTGTCTAACTGATAAAATTATAAAACTAAAGAAAGGTAAAGTGTGTTCAGATTTAAACACGAGCGAAAAACTATCTTTCAAATAAACACAGAAAGGAAGGGCGTCTGAGTCTGAATTGAACTCAGGCTAGTCTTTCTATGGAATATTAAAATTAAGAAAGAAAGGAATTGAACCCACCCTAAAAGCGGTGGGAAAAAGATAGTTGGTCTTGCGAGCATCGCTCACTGCGACCATCTCCTATTTTCCCTTTGCTTTTGACGGGTTTGGTATATTAACTATGTCTATTCATATTTCTGCTAAACCAGGTGAAATTGCGGATAAAATCCTTCTTCCAGGGGATCCGCTTCGGGCCAAATTTATTGCGGAGAATTTCCTAGAAGATGCTGTTTGCTTCAATGAAGTCCGTAACATGTTCGGTTATACAGGTACTTACAAAGGCGAGCGTGTTTCTGTTATGGGGACAGGAATGGGAATGCCCTCAATCTCTATCTACGCGCGTGAGCTGATTGTTGATTACGGTGTGAAAAAGCTGATTCGTGTCGGAACAGCTGGCTCGCTAAATGCTGATGTCCATGTCCGTGAATTGGTACTGGCTCAGGCGGCTGCGACTAACTCCAACATTATCCGTAATGACTGGCCACAGTATGATTTTCCACAAATCGCTAGCTTTGATTTACTAGATAAGGCCTATCATATCGCCAAAGATCTCGGTATGACGACGCACGTTGGAAACGTCTTGTCGTCTGATGTCTTTTACTCAAACTACTTTGAAAAGAATATTGAGCTTGGTAAATGGGGAGTTAAAGCTGTTGAAATGGAAGCGGCGGCACTTTACTACTTGGCAGCTCAACACCATGTGGATGCTCTTGCTATCATGACTATTTCTGATAGCTTGGTCAATCCAGAAGAGGATACGACAGCTGAAGAACGCCAAAATACCTTTACCGATATGATGAAGGTTGGTTTGGAAACCTTGATTGCAGAAGCATGAAAGTAGATGTCAAAGAAGCCATTCTCTTTGCTATTTCGCGCTATGACTATGCTTATGCGTTTAAGCTAGCTGAGCGAGCAGGAAGCAGTGTCCAGTCTGACTTGGTCCTTCTTCTTGAGGCTTTAGCGGAGCGAAGAGAGCTCAACATCCAATCTATGATGAATCTAAAGTTGAAAATCACGGGGTCTGACCTAGCTGATTTTCAGCTTTTTTGCCATGAAAATGAAGCGGATGAGCAGCTGGTCAATTACCTTTATGATCTGGAAGCCAAGCTTAGAAATGAGCAGCTGATTGACTTTATCCGAGCTGTTAGTCCAGCTATTTATCGGATTTTTATACGGCTGATTCGCATGCAAATACCGGATATTGACTGCTATATTCATAACTCTCGAGGAGCAAGCTACGACCGTTGGAAGTTTGAAAAGATGCGAAATTCTGATAATCCTTACCTGCAAAATTTCCATGCGGAAAGCACGGTCAATTCTTCTAGTTTGATGGAGATGATTTTGCAGTTGCATTTGCCCGAATCTGTCAAAGAATCAGCACAACAGCTAAGAGAGTTAGAAAAGTCAGTCCGCAATCCGTTGGCTCATCTCATCAAGCCTTTCGATGAGGAAGAATTGCACAGGACGACAGGTTTCTCATCTCAGCATTTTATGGAGCTTCTGATTGATTTGGCGCAGGAGACAGGCATAGTTTATCAGAGGGAACCCTTTTACTTCGACCGAGCGAATGCGGTCATAGAAAGTCTCTTATAAGGAGTAGCAGGATGGATAAGATTGCAAGGTTGCAAGAATTGATAGACCAAAGTCAAAATATCGTCTTTTTCGGTGGTGCGGGTGTTTCGACTGAGTCCAATATTCCGGACTTTCGCAGTTCAGATGGGATATACAGCGTCAAGCTGGGACGGCATTTTACAGCGGAGCAGCTGGTTTCTCACACTATGTTTGAGCGCTATCCGCAGGAGTTTTTCGACTTTTACAAGAAATACCTGCTCTATCCAGATGCCAAGCCCAATGCGGCTCACGCCTATCTGGCTCATTTGGAGAAGACAGGCAAGCTCAAGGCTGTGGTGACACAAAATATTGACAGTCTGCACGAAATGGCTGGTTCAAAAAAGGTCCTCAAGTTGCACGGGAGTGCGGATAGAAATTTCTGTCTAGGCTGTCAGCGTTTTTACGATTTGGCGACATTTCTAGCTCTGCCGGGCACCGTTCCTCACTGCCCTGACTGCGGTGGCGTGATCAAGCCTGATGTGACCCTCTATGAAGAGCCCTTGGATATGGAGACTTTTCAGCAAGCGGCGCAGGCCATTCATCAAGCAGACCTGATAATAATCGGTGGCACTTCCTTAGTCGTCTATCCCGCTGCTAGCCTCATTCAGTACTTTACAGGTAAGCATCTGGTCGTCATCAACAAGACCAGCATCCCTCAAGACAACCAGGCCGATCTAGTCATTGAGGGTAAAATAGGGGAAGTGTTGGGGAAGTTGAAACAATAGAAAAACACCTGAAAAAAGTTTTTTCGGGTGTTTTTTGCAGTTTATTTATCAAACTTCACTTCCTCAATCAGATATTCAATGAATCGTTCTCCCATTTTGGACAGGCTGGCTTTTTCGTGCTGGATGTAGACCAGTTCAATGGGGTCGTCAATATCGAGAGGGATAGAGACAATGTTATCACCATTGAGGTTGCTGTTTAGAATGCCGGTTGCAATTGTGTAGCCGTCCAGTCCAATCAAGAGGTTAAAAAGGGTTGCCCGGTCGCTGACGACGATTGATTTTTTATGGTGTTCCTGAGAGAGAATTTCCTCTGAAAAGTAGAAGGAGTTGTGGGTCCCTTGGTCGTAGCTGAGGTAAGGGAAAATTTCTAGATCGGACAATTGAACCAGTTTTTTCTTGGCCAGCGGATTGGACTTGCTGACAAAGATATGAGGCTGAGCTGTGAAGAGATGAGTGGCAATCAGATGATTGTCGTCCAGCATTTTGGATAGGACATCGCGGTTGTAGCTATTGAGAAAGAGGACGCCGATTTCGCTGCGGAAGTTTTTTACGTCGTCAATAATTTCCCAAGTCCGAGTTTCCCGCAAAAAGAGCTCGTATTTCTCCATATCGCTTTTTTTAAGCAGGGAGACAAAGGCATTGACCACAAAGGCATAGTGCTGGGCAGAAACGCTGAAAAGCTCGCGGTGGGCGACAGGGTTTTTATATCTCTCTTCTAGAAGCTGAGTCTGCTCAACCACCTGCCGGGCATAGGAAAGAAACTCCATGCCGTCCTTGGTCAAGGTAATTCCTTTGGGATTGCGAATGAAAATCTCGATGCCCATTTCATTTTCCAAATCCCGCACAGCATTGGACAAGCTAGGCTGGGTAATGAAAAGTTGCTTGGCAGCCTCATTCATGCTACCAGTCTCGACAATTTTGATAATATAGTGTAACTGTTGAATTCTCATAGGACTATTTTATCACAAACTGGGGATTTTTTCCTGATAAATCAGGAAGATTAGAAAATGTTTGCTTGCTAAAGTTGCCTGTGCTAAAATGAAGGAAATAAGGAGGGCGATATGGATAAAGATGATGATTATAAGAATCGTTCAGTGGTTTTACCAATTGCAATTTTTATCGTATTTATGATAATTTGCATAATGATTGCATTTGGGAATGTGCTATTTATGTGGGGGATTAAGTCTGCTTATGAGAATCTTGGGCAAAGCAGTACCACCTCATCTCTTCGTCAAAAATCGTCAGACGAGCTTCAGTTAGAAGAGAAAGTCTTAGATAAAGGAAACTATGGCTTCAGGTGGTCAACTGACGAAATAATCAATCTGCAAATTAAGGATGCTTCTACTGGCCAAGCTGGAGTTTCTTTGGATGAAGTGCTGGAAAAACATGGCAAAGCTACTGACTTTTTTATAGTGAAATAGATGACAATATTGAATTAACTTATTTTAGTGAGGCTAAGCAAGACAACCATAGAAGCAATTTAAGTTTGACATTTGAAAAAAATGGGTCAAACTATCATCTTATTAGGAAGAGTGCGCATATTATTGATGAACTATATCCAAGTTTACCAAAGGAAGATAGTTCCCATCTCTGGACAAAGGATGAAATTTCCAGTTTACAAGTTCGTGACGAGAGTACAGGCAAACCCGGTATGTCTTATGAAGAAATCATTCAATTGTTCGGACTTCCTCAGGAATCAGAAGTCTTCATTTCTCACTTAGATTCAGAAAGTAGTCAGTATATTGGCTTAGATCTTAGATACCTAACATCAGATGAAGTTTATAAAAATGAATGGGTTCATCTAACTTTACATCGTGAAGAAGACGGCATTTACCGTTTAACGATAGCAGATAGCCACATTGAGAGAACAGAAAGATAAAGGGGATAATGGCTCTCTTTCAGCACAAAAAACAAGCAGACAGGTTATTCCGAATAATAGTCAGATACCGAACGAAAAAGTGATAGAGTAGCCTTGATTTTCAGAAGACAGGAGGATGGAAGCTTTTGTCTAGCAGATGTAAGTAGCGAATTTGACAAGGACTGGTAAAGCTTTGATTAGTATGAGCTATGAAAATTCTAATATTTTTATGCCTTGACATTCCTCATCTCTAACGATATAATGTTTACAATTTAACCTTTAATCAAGTCCAGTGAGGCTGCAAGGTAGGAAAAACGGTATAAGAGGCAGTTGGTTGCCTTGTTTTTTGCGAAACCTTGCTGCGGCGAGGTTTTTTTCTTGTAGAAAGTGAGGTTGTCATGGTTAGTGACAGTTGCAAAAAGAGATTTGGAAAGATTATGCTGGAGCAGATGGAGCTTTTGGAGCAAGTAGAGATTGCACCTAATATTTTTTCCATGATTCTAAAGGGCCAAATGGTCGCTCAGATGCAGGCTGGGCAGTTTTTACATATTCGGGTACCTGATGACAGCAAGCTTTTGCGCCGGCCTATCTCAATCGCAGAGATTGACCGAGACAATCTGACTTGTCGCATCATCTATCGGATAGAAGGCGGCGGCACGGCTATTTTTTCTCAACTGCCAGTTGGGTCTTTTCTTGATGTTATGGGGCCTCAGGGCAATGGCTTTGATTTGAGTCCTGTAAGGGTGGGTGACCACGCTTTGATTATCGGTGGTGGGATTGGTGTCCCTCCCCTGCTTGAGGTTGCTAAAGAATTGCATGCCAAGGGAGTTCAAGTGACAGCTGTACTAGGATTCGCTGATAAATCCGCTGTTATTTTAGAGGAAGAAATGAAAAAATACGCCGAGGTCATTGTCACGACGGATAACGGCTCTTATGGCCGCCAAGGCTATGTATCAGCCGTTGTGGATGAGTTGTCCCAAGACTATGCGGCTGTTTATTCCTGTGGTGCGCCAGCCATGCTCAAATATGTGGATCGTAAGTTTCAGGACCATCCGCATGCTTATCTTTCCATGGAATCTCGTATGGCTTGTGGCATGGGCGCCTGCTATGCCTGCGTAGTTCATGTGGCAGGTCAGGACGAGTCGGTCAATAAGCGGGTTTGTGAAGACGGTCCGGTCTTTGAGACGGGCACAATTATTGTCTAGGAGGGGAAAGAATGAGTGACCAACGTTTAAGAGTTTCCTTGCCAGGCTTGGACCTGAAAAATCCAATTATTCCAGCATCTGGCTGTTTTGGTTTCGGACAGGAATATGCCAAATACTATGACCTAGACTTGCTAGGCTCCATCATGATAAAGGCTACGACTTTGGACCCCCGCTTTGGCAATCCCACTCCGCGTGTGGCAGAAACACCAGCTGGGATGCTTAATGCCATTGGCCTGCAAAATCCAGGTGTTGAAGTTGTACTGACTGAAAAACTGCCCTGGCTGGCAAAGCATTATCCCGACCTGCCAATCATCGCTAATGTAGCGGGCTTTTCCAATCAAGAGTATGCCACAGTGGCTGGGAAAATTTCTCAAGCCCCTAATGTCAAGGCTATTGAACTCAATATCTCTTGCCCTAACGTCGACCATGGAAATGCTGGACTTTTGATTGGTCAAGTTCCGGAGTTGGCTTACGAAGCAACCAAGGCAGCAGTAGATGCTTCTGCTGTACCAGTTTATGTTAAATTGACTCCGAGCGTAGCAGATATCACTCAGGTAGCCAAGGCTGTTGAAGACGCTGGTGCTGCTGGTTTTACCATGATTAATACCTTGGTAGGTATGCGATTTGACTTGAAGTCGCGCAAACCTATTATCGCTAATGGCACAGGTGGTATGTCGGGCCCTGCTGTCTTTCCTGTAGCGCTCAAGCTGATCCGACAAGTGGCGCAGGCAAGCAAACTTCCCATTATTGGTATGGGGGGAGTTGATTCGGCGGAGGCTGCTCTGGAGATGTTTATAGCAGGCGCTTCAGCCATTGGAGTGGGAACTGCCAATTTCACGGATCCTTATGCTTGTCCTACCATCATTGAGAACCTGCCTAAGGCTATGGATAAATACGGCATTGAAAGTCTTGAAAGCTTACGTAAAGAAGTTCGAGAGAATTTGCTTTAAAGTTACATTTTTACTTGACAATCCTGCTGTTAAATTATAGAATGAACTAAATATAACCTTTAAAGAAGTCCAGAGAGGCTACTAAGGTACATACGTTTGAATGGCAGATACTGCCACATTTTCGTGTAACCTTGCTCTCGGGCAAGGTTTTTCTATGTCTTTGAGCCTAACGTGACAGTTGGTTTTTAGATAGGATTGCCTAGCAGACTTCTTTGAAGATAATAACTTAAAAGGAGATTTTCCCCTCATGCGTGAAGAACGGCCTATTATCGCCCTCGACTTTCCATCTTTTGACGATGTCAAAGATTTCTTGGAGCATTTTCCGGAAGATGAAAAACTCTATGTCAAAATTGGCATGGAATTCTTCTATGCCATTGGTCCAGAAATCGTCCATTATCTGAAAGGTCTTGGACACAGCATTTTCTTGGATCTGAAACTACACGATATTCCTAATACAGTGCGCTCAGCCATGTCTGTCTTAGGTACATTTGGCATTGACATGGTGACGGTTCATGCAGCAGGCGGTGTGGAGATGATGAGTGAAGCCAAGAAGGTCTTGGGGGATAAGGCTAAGTTGGTTGCTGTGACCCAGCTGACCTCGACCAGCGAGGAAGATATGCGTGATTGCCAGAACATCCAGACCACAGTTCAGGAATCCGTTGTTAATTACGCTCGGAAGGCTAAAGAGGCTGGTTTGGATGGTGTGGTTTGTTCAGCTCAAGAAGTGGAACTGATTAAGGCAGCTACTGCAAATGACTTCCTCTGTGTGACGCCGGGGATTCGGCCAGCTGGATCAGAAATCGGCGACCAAAAACGGGTCATGACACCGCAGGAAGCCCATCAAATTGGCAGTGATTATATTGTAGTAGGTCGTCCGATTATCCAAGCTGAAAATCCTTGGGATGCTTACCACGAGATTAAAAAGCAGTGGAATAGCTAAGCAAGAACAAGAGATACGAATTAAATCGTTTATAAAAATTAACAGTATCATAAAATTTCAAATTTATAAGGAGCAAAAAATGACTTTAGCAAAAGAAATCGCGCGTGATTTATTGAAAATCAAAGCTGTGTATTTGAAGCCAGAAGAGCCTTTTACATGGGCGTCAGGCATCAAGTCACCTATATATACGGACAACCGTGTGACCTTGGCTTATCCAGAGACTCGGACCTTGATTGAGGATGGTTTCGTTGAAAAGATTCGAGCGGAATTTCCTGATGTAGAAGTCATTGCTGGAACTGCGACAGCAGGTATTCCTCACGGAGCCATTATCGCTGATAAGATGAACCTGCCATTTGCCTATATCCGCAGCAAGCCCAAAGATCACGGAGCGGGCAATCAAATCGAAGGTCGCGTAGCGCCTGGGCAGAAGATGGTTGTCATCGAAGACTTAATCTCGACTGGCGGTTCGGTCTTGGATGCTATCGCTGCCGCTAAACGAGAAGGTGCGGACGTGATTGGCGCAGCGGCCATCTTTACCTATGAGCTACCAAAAGCAGAAAAGAACTTCAATGAAGCGGGTGTGAAATTGGTGACTCTTTCTAACTACACTGAGCTAATCACTCTGGCCGAAGCAGAGGGTTATGTCAGTCCTGAGGGCTTGGCCTTGCTTGAGAAATTTAAGCATGACCAAGAAAATTGGCAGTCCTAGACCGAATAGAAATAAAATGATCTGACCTTTATTCAGGTCATTTTTCAGTAAAACGTCCTTGTACTGTCTTTAAAAATGGCTTAAAGTCTCGGCGTTTGGTATAATAGAGCTATGTCTAAGATTTATCATCTATCCTTTTCGATATTACAGAAAGTGATGCTGATTACGGCTGTTCACTGGTTTCTGATTTCCATCTGGCATGTTGCAGAGCTGAATAGTATAGCTATGATTGCTTTTGCTGGCTTGGCTTATCTGGCCTATCGCTATCGGTATTTTCTAGAAAAAGCCTATCATTGGCTGATGAAGCATAAATTTCTTGTTATGGTAGCTGTCTTTATTTTTCAGCTGATTATGCTCTTTTCGGCAGAGCTTTTGATTAGACGGGATGCAGCAGTTGTCTTTACAGGGGCTTTCAAAACTCTGAAAGAAAGCTCCATTTCCAGCTATCTGACCCGGAATCCTAACAATGTCTCACTATTTCTCTACGAGCGTTTTTTCTTTAATGTATTTGGAGAATCTGGTCTATGGGTCATGCAGGCCTTGAATATTGTTTATACTAACGTAACGGCCTTGATTCTCTATAAGGGCTGCCAAAAGTATTTTTCCCAAAAGACTGCAGATGCTGTCTTTAGTCTTTATTTGCTCTTACTAGGCTTTTCACCTTATTTCTTTTCAATGTATACCGATATTCCGCCCCTGCCTTTCATTAGTCTGCAAATTTTTCTAGTTCTGGGGTTGCTGAAAGGAGAGGAATCCGGCCGACAGCTGGTTTGGCGCAGTATTTTGCTTGGGCTGATGACTAGTCTGGCTTTCTTCTTTAGACCAACAGTAATGATTTTGCTGATAGCTGTTTTCGGAGTCCTCTTATTCAAAAAGAATTGGAAGAAGTTCTTTTTGGCACTAGTTGTTTTTACTTGCAGTTTTGCGATTAGCTATGTCCCGCTGCATTACTGGTCCAAGCACCAGACGGAAGTGCCGATTATGGAGGGAGAGGGATTGGCAAAAGGTCCCTTGCTCTTTATTAATCTAGGTCTGACCTTCAATGGCCACAATCAGGAAGATATGAAAGAAGGGCTCTTGCAGTATATTGAGCCTGACAAGCAAGCTGATTACAACAACGGTATGTTTGCCAAGGAATATGTTATCAAGGAAATCAAGCGGCGCTTAAGTGAATATAATCCTTTGACTTTCGCTCATCATCTCTTCCACAAGCAGTCTCTGACTGTAGCAGAAGGAGATTTGGGCTGGCTCTACCGCAGTGTCGAAAATGAAAAGACGCCTTATATATCGCCTTTTTACCAAGATACGAAAGATAATCCTTTAACTCAGTTTGTCCGTGACTTCTTCCTGAACACTGACAAGTCAGAATTTGTCTATTTCTCGCTGTCCAAGCAGGTGGTCTGGATTGTCATGGCGGCAGGACTTGTCTTTGCTCTTTGGAAATATCGCTCCAGTGATGAGCTGAATTTTCTAACCTTAGCTGTTTTTGGTGGCCTACTCTTTCTGCAGATTTTCGAGGGAGGGAAGACGCGTTATCTGATTCAGTTTTTGCCACAGATTCTGATTCTGTCCGCCCTAGGACTAGCCCAGTATCCTCAAGCCCTAGGGAAGTTTCACTTTTGGACTAGAAAGAAGGACTCTTTGAAATGAAAAAACCTGTTCCTACCTATGAACCGCTTTATAGCTTGAAGCCTATTGCTGAGAATATCTGGATTGTCGACGGTGATTTGATTGAGATGGATGCGGTGCTGACAAAGTTGCCCTTTTCTACTCGCATGACTGTCATCAAGTTAGCAAATGGCCAGCTCTGGTGCCATTCACCAATCCAGCCAAATCAAGCCTTTTTTGACCAGTTAGATGCTTTGGGACCAGTCGCACACCTCGTTTCACCTAATAAGATTCACTATGCTTATATTGCTGACTGGAAGAAGCGCTATCCCGAGGCAATTGCTTGGTCTAGCCCAGGAGTTGAGGAGAGAGCGGCCAAGCAGAAAATCCCAGTCTCTTTTGATGAAAAGCTGACGAATGAGGCTCCTGAAGTTTGGGCAGACCAGATAGATCAGTTGGTTTTCAAGGGAAGTGCTTATATTGAAGAAGTTGTCTTTTTTCACAAGGACAGTCAAACTTTGATTTTGACAGATTTGATTGAGAATTTTGAAACAGACCGTTTTCCGAGTTCGCTTCGCAGCAAGGTTTATAAATTGGTTCGTGTTGCAGCTCCGGACGGCCAGACGCCTATTGACTACCGTATGACCTTTATCGGTCATCAAAAGGAAGCCAAAGAATGTCTAGAGCAGATGCTGGCTTGGCAACCAGAAAAAATCATCCTAGCCCACGGTTCTTGTTTTCTGGAAAATGGCACAGCAGAACTAAGAAGAGCACTTAGGTGGATTAGATAAGAGAATTTTACCGTAGGAAATGAGAGGAGACATATATGCAGCATTCAGCTTGGCATGCTTTGATTAAGGAGCAGCTGCCGGAAGGTTATTTTGCAAAAATCAATCATTTTTTAGACGAAGTGTATGCTTCAGGGATCATTTACCCACCTCGGGAAAAGGTTTTTAATGCGATTCAGACGACAGATTTAGCAGATGTTAAGGTGGTTATTTTGGGGCAGGATCCCTACCATGGACCGAGACAGGCACAGGGCTTGAGTTTTTCGGTACCTGATGATATTCCAGCTCCGCCTTCTTTGCAGAATATTCTCAAAGAACTGGCTGATGATATCGGAGTGAAGGAGTCGCATGATTTGACTTCCTGGGCTCAGCAAGGGGTTCTCTTGCTCAATGCTGGGCTGACTGTGCCTGCTGGCCAGGCCAATGCGCATGCCGGCCTAATCTGGGAGCCTTTTACGGATGCTATTATCAAGGTAGTTAATGAAAAGTCGGATCCAGTTGTTTTTATCTTATGGGGTTCTTACGCTCGCAAGAAAAAAGCCTTGATTAGCAATACCCAACATTTGGTAATCGAGTCAGCTCACCCAAGTCCGCTGTCTGCTTACCGTGGCTTCTTTGGCAGCAAACCTTTTTCACGTACCAATGATTTCTTAGTGACTAAGGGCTTGGAACCTATTGATTGGTTAGCTTAGGAGGTAGTATGGTTCAGTTAGCAACGATTTGTTATATTGATAATGGTCGAGAGTTCCTTATGCTGCACCGCAACAAAAAGCCCAATGATGTTCATGCTGGGAAATGGATTGGTGTCGGTGGCAAGCTAGAGCGAGGAGAAACCCCGCAGGAATGTGCTTCACGCGAGATTCTAGAGGAAACAGGTCTAAAGGCAAAGCCTGTTCTCAAAGGCATTATCACTTTTCCTGAGTTTACTCCTAATTTGGACTGGTACACCTATATCTTCAAGGTGACTGAGTTCGAGGGTGAACTGATTGACTGCAACGAAGGGACTTTGGAATGGGTGCCTTATGACCAGGTTTTATCTAAACCAACTTGGGAAGGCGATCATACCTTTGTTGAGTGGCTTTTAGGAGACAAGCCTTTCTTTTCAGCAAAGTTTGTTTATGACGGGGATAAGCTATTGGATACGCAGGTGGACTTTTACGAATAAGGAGATAAGACGATGCTATTAATCAAAAACGGACGAGTTATGGATCCTAAGACTGGTTTTGACCAAATTACTGACCTTTTGGTTGAGGGGAAGAAAATCGTCAAAATCGGTCAAGATTTGCAGGCTGAGGGCGCAAAAGTTATTGATGCCAGTGGTTTGGTTGTGGCTCCTGGTTTGGTGGATATACACGTTCATTTTCGGGAGCCGGGCCAGACTCATAAGGAAGACATTCATACGGGGGCTTTGGCAGCAGCAGCAGGTGGCTTTACGACAGTTGTTATGATGGCTAATACCAATCCGACCATCTCTACGGTTGAAACCCTGAAAGAAGTACTGGAGTCGGCTAGTCGTGAAAATATCCATATCAAGTCGGTTGCAACAATTACAGAGAATTTTGATGGGCAGCATCTGACAGATTTCCAAGGTCTTTTGGCAGCTGGTGCAGTTGGTTTTTCTGATGACGGTATTCCGCTGACCAATGCTGGCATTGTTCGCAAGGCGCTCGAAGAAGCGCGTAAAAATAACACCTTTATCAGCTTGCATGAGGAAGATCCAAATCTGAATGGCATACTTGGTTTCAATGAGCATATTGCTAAAGAGCATTTTCATATCTGCGGCGCGACAGGTGTGGCAGAATACAGCATGGTTGCCCGCGATGTCATGATTGCTTATGATGCAAAGGCTCATGTGCATATCCAGCATTTGTCCAAGGCTGAGAGTGTAAAGGTGGTGGAATTCGCTCAGAATCTAGGCGCTCAAGTTACTGCTGAAGCAGCACCTCAGCACTTCTCTAAGACAGAAGCTCTGCTATTGACCAAGGGCAGCAATGCTAAGATGAATCCGCCTCTGCGCTTAGAATCGGACCGTCTGGCGGTTATTGAGGGGCTCAAATCTGGTGTCATTTCTGTCATTGCGACGGACCATGCCCCACATCATGCTGACGAGAAAAATGTTGAAGACATCACTAAAGCACCTTCTGGTATGACTGGGCTTGAGACTTCGCTTTCTCTGGGACTGACCTACTTGGTAGAGGCTGGTCATCTGAGCTTGATGGAACTTTTAGAGAAAATGGCCCTTAATCCAGCACGTTTGTATGGTTTTGATGCTGGCTTCATCGCTCAGGATGGCCCTGCTGATTTGACTATATTTGACCCAGAAGCAGATAGACTTGTGACTGATCATTTTGCCTCCAAGGCAGCCAATTCACCTTTCGTTGGTGAAAATCTTAAAGGCCAAGTGAAGTTTACCATCTGTGATGGGGAAATTGTCTTTGAAGGATAATACTAATAAGACTCTGATGAATTTCAGGGTTTTTTTAATACAGAAAACTTTCTGGAAATTTTCTGAAATTACGAATGTTTGTTGAAATAATAAGGATATAGTTCCTTTTTAAACCAAAAAGAGGTATAATATAACAAAATACTAAAGAGGAGTGTTCGTTATATGAAGAAGAAATTTTTCATCTTACCTGTTCTATCAACAGTGCTTTTGGCACCTGCTTTTTTGTCTCATCAAGTCTCTGCAGAAGAGGCTCAGGCTAGTCCAGAGCCGGCAACGACTGAGTTGACCAGTCAGCCAGCTGCTGAGATAGCTTCTGCAGCGCAACCAACTGCTCCGGCAGCTTCAGCAGAAGAAAAACCAGCAGCAGATAGTCAGAATGCAGCTGCTCCGGCTGGTCCAGCTGCGACAGAAGCCGCTGCAGCACCAGCCCAGTCTGAAAATCTACCAGAGGCTACGATTCTCCATACCAACGATGTTCACGGTCGTATCGTAGAGGAAAAAGGCGTTATCGGTGATGCTAAGCTGGCTACTGTTATCAAGGAAGAGCGCGCTAAAAATCCTAAAGTGCTTGTTGTGGATGCGGGTGATGCCTTCCAAGGGCTGCCAATTTCCAATAGCTCAAAAGGGGAAGAACGGGCGAAAATCCTCAATGAAATTGGCTATGATGCTATGGCAGTCGGTAACCATGAGTTTGACTTTGGTCTGGATGAGGCAAAGAAATACAAGGAAATTCTTAAATTCCCACTTCTCAGTTCTAACACCTATGCCAATAATGCTCGAGTTTTCCAAGCATCTACCATTGTGGACAAGGACCCAGCGGTTGAGGGAGATGAGTTTGTAGTAATTGGTGTGACAACACCTGAAACTGCTACAAAAACTCACCCTAAAAACGTTCAAGGCGTGACCTTCACTGATCCAATCACAGAGGTTAATCGGGTTATTGACGAAATTGAAGCACGCGCAGCGGCAGAAGGAAAGAACTACAAAAACTACGTTGTTTTGGCTCACTTGGGTGTTGACACGACAACTCCAACTGAGTGGCGCGGTTCAACCTTGGCTGAAGCCCTTTCTAAAAATCCTAAGCTCAAAGGTAAGCGTGTAACCGTTATTGACGGCCACTCCCACACAGTAGAGTCTACCACTTATGGTGACAATGTAACTTACAACCAGACCGGTAGCTACCTACACAATATCGGAAAAGTGACTTTCAAGGCCAATCAACTTCTGGGTAATCCTCAGCAAATCCCTGCTGAAACAGCTAAAAAAGTCACTCCAGACCCAGTAGTAGCTGACATGGTCAGCAAGATTAAAGATAGGTACGACGCAGATAATGCCAAGGTTATTGTGGCAAACAGCCCTGTAGAGCTTAATGGTGACCGTGAAAATGTCCGTGTTCGGGAAACCAATCTGGGCAATGTTGTAGCCGATGCTCTCTATGATTATGGTCAAACTGGCTTTGCCAATAAAACAGACTTGGCTGTTACTAACGGAGGTGGCCTACGCGAAACTATTGCTAAAGACAAGCCAATCACCAAGGGAGATGTCATCGCTGTCTTGCCTTTTGGAAACACTATTTCACAAATTAAGGTAACCGGTCAAAATATCGCAGATATGTTTGCCAAATCTCTGGGCTCTATTCTTCAGGATAAAGATGGCAAGCCTGTGCTGGATGAGAATGGACAACCCTTGCTGGAACCAAGCGGTGGTTACCTGCAAATCTCTGGAGCTAAAGTCTACTACGACACGACTTTGCCGGCTAATCAGCGTGTCCTCCACATTGAGATTAAGAACAAAGAAACGGGTGTTTATGAGCCTCTTGATCCAAATAAGACTTACTATCTGACAACAAATGACTTCTTGGCTGCTGGTGGTGACGGCTATACCATGCTGGGCGGCCCTCGCGAGGAAGGTCCATCTATGGATGTGGCTTTCGCAGACTATCTGGCAAAAGCTGATTTGACAGCCTATGCGGTTATCAATCCAAACTCACGTGCTATCTCTATTTCATCCACTAAGGATACAGACGGCGATGGCTACACAGATATTGAGGAAATCAAGCAAGGAACGGATCCGGCTAATGCGGCTTCCTACCCAGCTAGTGCTAAAGCAGCTGATCCTGGAAAACAGGCAGCTCCACTTGTTAATACGCCAAATCAAACCAAGCAAGTACCTGTCCATGTTGCCAAGACCTTCACTAAGGATCCGGCAGCTAAAGAACTGCCACAGACAGGCAGCGAATCAACAGTTGCCCTGAGTCTAGTTGGTATGGTTTTAGGATTCTTTGGATTGGCAGGAATCAAGAAAAGTCATAAAGAAGACTAGTTAGAAGACACAATAAAACGGAAGTTGCTCACTTCCGTTTTATTTCTTAGCCTCAGGATTTTGATGGGTGATATTCAAGCCCCAAGGGATTAAATTTTCTTTTTTCTGTTTGATACGTTGGATATTGTCCTTGTGCCGGAGGATAATAATCAAGGCCAGCGCAATGATAATCAGAGTGAAGAAGAGGTCATAGCTGGGCAGGATAAAGCCAACTAGAGGAAAGAGCAGCGCCGACAGGATAGCGATGACTGCTGAGAGCACACTTGCTAGAGAAATCATACTTCCCAGATAGAGGATGCTGGCAAAGATGACAATCAGATAGACAAAGAAGGCTGGTGAGAAGCCCAGAACAACACCTGCACTGGTTGCCACGGCCTTGCCACCCTTAAAGCCGGCAAAGATAGGAAAAGTATGGCCTATTACGGCCAAGAGACCAAAGACAAGCGGCGAAACTCCCTCAATATGCAAAAAGAAAGGCAGCAGGGTCGCTGCAGTTCCTTTGAGAAAGTCAATAGCAAAAGTAGCCGTCCCAGCCGTCTTTCCCAAAATACGGAAAGTATTGGTCGTTCCGGTATTGCCGCTGCCGTATTCTCTTAGGTTCTTTTTAAAGAAAATTTGCCCAATCCAAAGTCCAGTCGGAATAGAGCCCAGTAAGTATGCTAGTATTAATCCAATTATCGTGTTCATCATGATTTTATTATACCATTATTTCGCTTTCTTACAATAGAAAAGGATAGAATTTATAGCAGGAAATGTCTACTCGGATATTGGATTGTTCTTCGTGTAAAATCAGTCCTCATCAGCATTTTTTTCAAAAAAATCTTTGCAATATTTGCCAAAAACTTGTAAGATAGAAAAGATGAATCATTAGGAGGTTCTTGTGGCAAAAAAGGAAATCAATATTAACAATTATAATGACGATGCCATTCAGGTATTAGAAGGGTTGGATGCGGTCCGCAAACGTCCGGGGATGTATATCGGATCGACCGACGGAGCTGGACTCCACCATCTGGTCTGGGAGATTGTGGACAATGCTGTCGATGAGGCCCTGTCTGGCTTCGGTGACCGGATCGATGTGACTATCAACAAAGACGGCAGTCTGACTGTTGCAGACCACGGACGCGGGATGCCAGTCGGCAAGCACGCTATGGGTATTCCTACGGTTGAGGTCATCTTCACTGTTCTCCACGCCGGTGGTAAGTTCGGCCAAGGTGGCTATAAGACTTCAGGCGGTCTCCACGGTGTAGGCTCCTCTGTTGTCAATGCCTTGTCTAGCTGGCTGGAAGTGGAAATCACGCGGGATGGGACTGTTTACAAGCAGCGCTTTGAAAATGGCGGAAAACCAGTTACCACGCTCAAGAAAATCGGCACTGCACCTAAGTCCAAGTCTGGGACCAAAGTGACCTTCATGCCAGACGATACGATTTTTTCAACGACTGACTTCAAGTACAACACTATTGCTGAGCGGCTTAAGGAATCAGCCTTCCTGCTCAAGAATGTCCGCCTGTCGCTGACCGATGCGCGGACTGGCGAAGAAGTAGAGTTCCACTATGAGAACGGGGTTGAAGACTTTGTCAGCTATCTCAATGAAGACAAGGAAACCCTGACTCCCGTCCTCTATTTCGAGGGCGAAGAGAGCGGCTTCCAAGTTCAGGTGGCCCTGCAGTACAACGACGGCTATGCCGATAATATCCTATCCTTTGTCAATAACGTCCGCACCAAAGACGGCGGTACTCATGAGACGGGTCTCAAGACCGCAATTACCAAGGCCATGAACGACTATGCCAGAAAGACCGGCCTACTCAAGGACAAGGATAAGAATCTGGAAGGTTCGGACTACCGCGAGGGGCTGGCAGCTGTCCTGTCCATCCTGGTCCCTGAGGCGCACCTGCAGTTTGAAGGCCAGACCAAGGACAAGCTGGGCAGTCCTTTGGCTCGTCCTGCCGTGGACTCTATCGTCTCTGACAAGCTGACTTTCTTCCTCTTGGAAAATGGCGAGCTGGCATCTAACCTCATTCGCAAGGCCATCAAGGCCAGAGATGCTAGGGAAGCGGCCCGCAAGGCGCGCGACGAAAGCCGGAATGGCAAGAAGAATAAAAAAGACAAGGGCTTGCTCTCTGGTAAGCTGACTCCGGCCCAGTCCAAGAATCCGGCCAAGAACGAACTCTATCTGGTTGAGGGTGACTCTGCCGGTGGCTCTGCCAAGCAAGGCCGTGACCGCAAGTTCCAAGCCATCCTGCCCCTGCGCGGTAAGGTTATCAATACTGCCAAGGCTAAGATGGCTGACATTCTCAAGAACGAAGAAATCAACACCATGATCTACACGATTGGAGCGGGTGTTGGGTCAGACTTTACCCTTGAGGATGCCAACTATGACAAGATCATCATCATGACCGATGCGGACACCGACGGTGCCCATATCCAGACCTTGCTGCTGACCTTTTTCTATCGCTATATGCGCCCGCTGGTCGAGGCTGGCCGCGTCTATATCGCCTTGCCGCCTCTCTACAAGATGTCCAAGGGCAAGGGCAAGAGCGAAGTTGTCGAGTATGCCTGGACCGATGGCGAGCTGGATGACCTGCGCCGCAAGTTTGGTAAGGGAGCCATGCTTCAGCGCTACAAGGGGCTCGGTGAAATGAACGCCGACCAGCTCTGGGAGACGACCATGAACCCCGACACCCGCACCCTCATCCGTGTCACCATCGAAGACCTGGCCCGCGCCGAACGCCGTGTCAATGTCCTCATGGGTGACAAGGTCGAACCACGCCGCAAGTGGATTGAGGATAACGTCAAGTTTACACTTGAGGAGAGCGGGGAGATGGTGTTTTGAGGGGGCTAGTGATGGACAATGAAGTAGATTTAACTAAATTGAAGATTACAGATTTATCTATTGATTGGCAATACAGAAGAAAGAAAATTATTGATAAACTTAAAGTTGTGATAGTAATTCTTTTTGTTATTTTTATTATGCTTGCTATTTCTTTCCATCAACAAGATTCAAGTAATTCAAAAGATGTCATTTTATATTTAGGAATTATTATTTTATTTTTTGGGGTGTACTTTGTTTTGATGTGCTTAATTTTTAAGTTTTTGATGCGTAAAAATTATGACTTTCTTCTTATTGTTGGTCCATTTATAATATCAATTTTCACTGTTGTAGCTGTTATTTACATTTTTAAAGGGTTTCAACTAAATTTAATTTATTCAAATGTTCTTAGTATCATTTTTATTATTTTATTTAACGTTTTGAATTTTAGATTTTTCTTAAATAAAAATATGCCAAAAGCTTATAGTAGTATCGTTTTTACTAATAATACGCAATTGCTGAATATTATTTCTGTAATACTTTTATTTATTGGCGGTAGTGAATTACTTAGAATTGATATTTCTTATTTAATAAAAAACCAAAAACTTTGGCAAATTCTACCATTATATTTTATAGTATGTGGCACAATTTCGTTTATTATAGAGAATATCATTATTGACTATCAATTCAGTAAATCAGAAAAGTTTGCTCAAGAAATTTTTCAAGAACAGTTACTTAAAAATGAAGATGATATTAATTACAATAGACTAGTAGAATGTTATTATTATGGTGGTGAAAAATATAAAGAGAAGTTGCTGAGTACGGAAAAGTTTTAAGACTTATAAAAAAACGTGAAAAGTATTTAATTCGAAGGGATAAAAATAATAGATACAGCTATAAATCAGGGTTTAACCCCCAAAATAACATATCCCCCACAAGGAATTATCTTCCTTAGTCCTGGAGACGCTCACCAGATTTTCTGACAAGCTCGCAAGAGTTAAAGTGAGGTCGTCAGATTTTCTGATGGGGTATTTTGGAGCAAATTCTGTTTGGCAGAAAATCTGGCGAGTATTTTTTGAGTAAAAGACGAACGTTTGTTTTTCTGGCGAGCAATTTTAAAGCAAAAAACTTTTTCTGAAAATCAGGAAAGGTAAAAAGGGAATTAAAAGTTAAATAAATAAAAGATTTAGGAGATTATAAAAATGAAAAAAATTTATGGAATTACTAGTGTAGATGTTCAGACTTTGGAAAATAACGAATTTTTCCAGATCATGTCCGAGAGTCGGAGCAAGGTTGCGGCATTTATCAAGGAAAATAAGGTGGATGGCATTTACACGACCAAGTTGGATGAGATGGACAAACTTCTGGAACAGCTGCAGGGCGGACTTCATCAGACCAAGTCCAGCAAGCTGGTAGCTAGTCTGGATCAGGCTGACCGCGAGCGAGATGATGCCTTTGGCACTCTCCAGTCTTTGGTTCGGGCCTTTGCACGGGTCAAGGACGCAGCTACCAAGGAAGCCTACGAGACCCTGTCTCAGCTCCTGAAAAACTACACCGGTCTAGCTGCAACTAGCTTGGAAAAGGAGACCGAGGGCATCAACCACCTACTCCAAGAGTTGAAAAAACCAGCCTACCAGACAGCATTGGCTAAGCTTCATCTGGAATCCCATGTCGACAGTCTGGCTGCTGCTCAGAAGGCCTTTGAAAAGGTCTACAAGGAGCGACTGACTGAGCTCAAGGGCAAGACACCGAGCCAGAATAAGAACGTCCGCCTCAAGCTGCAAGAAATCTATGATTTTCTAGTGGATTTCACTGCAATCATTGCCTACGCTTATCCTGAAAGAACTCACGTGGTCAATCTCCGCGACCACCTCAATACCATCCGCAGCCGCTACAAAAAACGCAAACCAGCTAAGAAAGTGAAAGAAGAAGTGGCGGAGAGCAACTAGAATATAACTAAATTTGAGTTGAAAAATTGTTAGTGGTCGCATCGGATTTGAAAGGAGTAGAAAATGATAATCAGACCTGCAAGCACAAAAGATTGTCAAGCTATTTATGCCCTTTATCAAAATGAAAAATGGATTTCTTTTACAGAGGAAAAAGTGACATCATTATTTTCAACAAATCTGTCCCATTACTTGGTAGTTGAAGAGAACCAGAAAATCCATGGTTTTGCCCGCTACTTGACAGATGAAGTCATGACGACCTTTTTAGCTGAGATTATCATTGATAAAGCCTATCGCGGAAAAGGATTGGGACGGAGATTAATCGCTGAAATTCATCAAAAACATCCTTTGACTCGCATTGAATTAATATCAGAAGCGGATGGATTTTATCAGACAGTAGGTTTTAAACCTGTGGGAACAGGGCTTAGAAAATCTATCTAAA
This sequence comes from Streptococcus sp. IsoGale022, assembly GCF_031142805.1. NCBI lineage: Bacteria > Bacillati > Bacillota > Bacilli > Lactobacillales > Streptococcaceae > Streptococcus > Streptococcus sp. IsoGale022. The sequence goes on from NZ_JAKZJI010000022.1 coordinate 32,975, forward strand.
TGAAAGGAGCTGTATTTATGACGCTTGACAATAAACTGGGTCTGACGGATTCGCTTGAACTAGCCAAGATGGAAGAAAAAATCAGTAAGCCCTCACAAAGGACATTCATAACCGCAATCTCTACATGAAAGGTGTAGACCATAGTTACTACTATGAAGGCTATAGCCTATATAAAGCTGAGGAGTTGTGAGGGAAGAAAGTTTGCAGAGGAGTGATTAGATGACAATTCTTGAAACAGACCGTCTCATCCTACGAGACTTGCAGGAATCTGATTTGCCGACTTTAATTGCTCTGAATCAGGATTCGGAGGTCATGCAGTATTTCCCAAAGCCATATAGTCAAGCGGAGTCCTTGCGTCTTTATCAGGGCATTCAAGATGAAGTTAAGGCTTATGGATACAGTCTTTGGGCTGTTGAAGAAAAGACGAGTCAGGAGTTTATCGGCTTGGTAGGTCTGCACCATTCGGATTTACGGATTTTTGCTGGAAAAGAAGCTGTAGAAATCGGCTGGCGTCTGCGAAAAGAGTTTTGGAATCGTGGTTATGCGACGGAGGCTGCCCAAGCCTGTCTAGACTTCGCTTTCCAGCAAGCTGGCTTGTCAGAAGTTTACTCTTTTACATCCTTACTCAATCCCCCTTCGCAAAAAGTCATGCAAAAGCTAGGCATGGAATTTGTCAAAGAATTTGATAATGAAAAAGTTCCAGCAGACAGTCCCCTTTATAGACATGTCCTCTACAGAATCAAGAGTTTTCACTAAAAAGGCAGGTATTCCCATGAGAACTGAAACCGAAATGTTTGATGTGATTTTGCAAACCGCAAAAGAGCTACAAGTAGACGCTGTTGCCATGTCCGGTTCGCGGACAAATCCAAATGCTCCCAAGGACGAGTTCCAAGACTATGATGTGGTCTACATTGTGGGGGATTTGGACGCTCTGGTGGCTGACCTTGCTTGGTTGGAAAGATTTGGCAAGCGCATGATTGAGCAGCATAACGTACTTGACCATCGCCGCCTCTATCTTATGCTCTTTGAAGATGGCAATCGGATAGATTTGACTCTTTGTCCTAAGGAGCACATCAAAGAGTGGGTTGATAGCGAAGTGGATTTCACAGTGCTGGATGACCCGCAGGGGCTGTTTGCACCTTATGCACCGACGACTGAACGCTATTGGACGACACCAGCCAGTGCGACTGACTTTGACAAATCCTGCAATGAATTTTGGTGGGTATCAGCTTATGTAGTCAAGGGCATTTGTCGGAACCATCTTGTCTACGCGATGGATCATTTGTATGGAATCTGCCAGCAAGAATTGCTCAAACTTTTAGCTTGGCAAGTGGCAGCAGATAAGGGAACGGTCGATGTTGGCAAGAACTACAAGTACCTCTTTCAGTATTTGCCTGCTGAGAAAGAGAAAGAATTTACAGCCTTGCTTGACTTTTCCGACCAGAAAAAAATCACCAAATCTCTCTTAGCTACCATGCGCTTTTTCCACAAAGAAGCACAAGCTTTCTCTCTCAAAACCGGTTTCCCTTATGAGAATGAAATCGCAGAAAAGATGATTGAGTATGCTGAGGAGAAGTTGAAATAGTTTCATAGACACTTGCGAGATGAACAAAATCTTTGGTTGATAATAGTTATTGAGGTGAAATAGTATGTTGGATTTTATGTTTGGAATATTTGCTATGTTATTCCCATTTCTTCCGATTGTGTCCATAATCTTATCAATATATATTGCCTTACAAAATAATAAACTTGGCAAAAGATTTTATGGTTTATTTTTTCCTGTAATTATCACCATGTGTAATATTTGGCTGTTTCCCATAGATCGGACAGATATTTTTCACGATGCTTTAAGGTTTTATTTTTTTCTAATTGATTTTTGTTTACCTATGCTTATTTCTTCCACGCTCTATCACTCAATACGCTTATATTATTTATACAAATCAATCAAGTGGAGAGTCTTCCCTATAAGTATCTGTTATTTATTCAGTTTAATTTTTCATTATCTTAATACAATGCATTGGGAGGAGCTATTTCGAGGGCAAAAGTTTGTATTTGATATCTTGCTGATATCAACTGCTATAATTTCTTATTTACCTTGTCTATATTTGTACATACTTCAAAGAAGAAAGAACAATCCATAGGTAAAAGTTGCTTTTGGTTAATCTAAACAAGTGTTTGCGAATGACTTAAATAGTATCTAAAAATATTTTTATTAAGTATCAATTTTAATGTAAAAATCTACTCTACATTCTTTGAAAGGAGTTGAACACGCCCTAAATACTGTGTGAAAAAGATAAATTCTCTTTTGAGCATCGCTCACTGCAAGAATTTCCTATTTTCACTTTGTATTTTACGGGCTCTGTATCCTATATGAGTAACATTCAAAACATGTCCCTTGAGGACATCATGGGAGAGCGTTTTGGTCGCTACTCCAAATACATCATTCAAGAGCGGGCCTTGCCGGACATTCGCGATGGCTTGAAGCCTGTTCAGCGCCGTATTCTTTATTCCATGAACAAGGACGGCAACACCTTTGACAAGGGCTACCGTAAGTCTGCCAAGTCAGTCGGGAACATCATGGGGAATTTCCACCCCCACGGCGACAGCTCCATCTACGATGCCATGGTTCGTATGTCTCAGGATTGGAAAAACCGTGAGATTCTCGTTGAGATGCACGGAAACAATGGTTCCATGGACGGTGATCCAGCGGCGGCTATGCGTTATACTGAGGCGCGCCTGTCTGAAATGGCTGGCTATCTTTTGCAGGATATCGAGAAAGATACCGTTCCTTTTGCTTGGAACTTTGACGATACCGAGAAGGAGCCGACCGTTCTTCCGGCAGCCTTTCCTAACCTCTTGGTCAATGGAGCAACTGGGATTTCCGCTGGTTATGCGACTGATATTCCACCTCATAATCTAGCCGAAGTCATTGACGCGGTTATCTATATGATTGACCATCCCTCTGCCAAGGTGGACAAACTCATGGAGTTTCTGCCTGGTCCAGACTTCCCGACAGGAGCTATCGTCCAAGGTCGTGATGAGATTAAGAAGGCCTACGAGACTGGTAAAGGTCGCGTCGTGGTGCGCTCCAGAACTGAGATTGAAAAGCTGAAGGGCGGAAAAGAGCAAATCGTCATCACCGAGATTCCTTACGAGATTAATAAAGCAGTCTTGGTCAAGAAAATCGACGATGTGCGGGTCAATAATAAGGTCGCTGGCATTGCCGAGGTGCGGGACGAATCAGACCGTGACGGTCTTCGCATTGCCATCGAGCTCAAGAAAGATGCTAATACCGAGCTGATTCTCAACTATCTCTTTAAGTACACTGATTTGCAAGTCAATTACAACTTCAACATGGTGGCGATCGACAATTTCACGCCTCGTTTGGTGGGGATTGTGCCAATCTTGACCAGCTACATTGCCCACCGCAAGGAGATTATTCTGGCTCGCAGCCGCTTTGACAAGGCCAAGGCTGAGAAACGACTCCATATCGTGGAAGGATTGATTCGGGTAATTTCCATCTTGGACGAGGTGATCGCCCTGATTCGTGCTTCAGAAAACAAAGCAGACGCCAAGGAAAACCTTAAAGTCAGCTATGATTTCACTGAGGAGCAGGCTGAGGCTATCGTCACTCTCCAACTCTACCGTTTGACAAATACAGACGTAGTGGTTCTGGAAGAGGAAGAAGCAGAGCTGCGCGAGAAGATTGCGATGCTGGCAGCCATTATCGGCGATGAGCGCACCATGTACAATCTTATGAAGCGGGAGCTCCGCGATGTCAAGAAGAAGTTTGGCAATCCGCGTCTCAGTGAGCTGCAGGATACAGCAAACGCCATTGAGATTGATACAGCTAGTCTAATCGTTGAGGAAGAAACCTATGTCAGCGTGACTCGTTCTGGTTATATCAAGCGGACCAGTCCGCGTTCCTTCTCAGCTTCGACCCTAGAAGAGATGGGCAAGCGTGATGATGACCGACTGATTTTTGTTAGCCCAGCTAAGACGACTCAGCATTTATTGATTTTCACTAGCCTGGGAAATGTTATTTACCGGCCTGTTCATGAACTGTCAGATATCCGCTGGAAAGAAATCGGAGAACACCTCAGCCAGACCATCAGTAACTTTGATACCAAGGAAGAGGTTATCTATACAGAATTGCTGGACAGCTTTGAGGAGGGCACTTACTTTGCAGCGACCAAGCTAGGTCAAATCAAGCGTGTAGAGCGCAAGGAGTTCAGTCCTTGGCGGACCTACAAGTCTAAGTCCCTTAAGTTTGTTAAACTAAAAAATGAAGACGACCAGGTCATTGCTCTGGCGCCGATTAAGCTGGATGATGTTATGCTCGTGACCAAGAATGGCTATGCACTGCGCTTCAATATTGAGGAAGTTCCTGTCATCGGAGCTAAGGCGGCTGGGGTTAAAGCTATCAACCTCAAGAAGGACGATGTCCTAGCGGCAGCCTTTATCGCCAATACAGACTCACTTTACCTCCTGACTCAGCGCGGTTCGCTCAAGCGTATGGCAGTCGCAGATATTCCTGTTACCAGTCGGGCAAATCGCGGTCTTCAAGTTCTGAGAGAGCTTAAGACCAAACCGCATCGTGTCTTTGTAGCTGGACCAGTCTATGGCGAAGCACTGGACTTTGACCTCTTTACAACAGAAGCAGAAGCTAGTGAGGAGCAGATTTTGCAGGTGCTTTCTAATAAAGGAACTGCCTATGAAATCAATCTGGCCGACCTCAGCCTGTCTGAGAGAACTAGCAACGGCAGCTTCATTTCTGATACCATTTCAGACGAAGAAGTCTTCTCAGCTTACATCAAGTAATCATCAAACCAGTTCGCAGGAGCTGGTTTTTTTCAATTTCTAAAAGTTTGATAGTGGCACAAAAGATTGAATAACAAAATTTTCTGAAAATTGAAAATAATACTTGAAAATATCTTAAAAAGGTGTAAAATAGGGAGTATCTAAAAATGAAGTTTGGAAGAAGAGGAGAAAGACCATGACTGTAAATCTTGACTGGGAAAATCTAGGATTCTCATATATGAAACTACCTTATCGCTATTTAGCTTACTATCGCAATGGCCGGTGGGAAGAAGGAACTTTAACGGAGGACGCTACACTCCATATTTCTGAGTCCTCCCCCTGCCTTCACTACGGCCAGCAGGCTTTTGAGGGTCTGAAGGCTTATCGAACTAAGGACAGCAGCATTCAACTCTTCCGTCCGGATAAAAATGCGGAGCGTCTGCAACGGACAGCTGATCGCTTGCTCATGCCGCAGGTTCCTACAGAAATGTTTGTGGAAGCAGTCAAGCAGGTTGTCCGAGCTAACGAAGAATATGTGCCACCTTATGGAACAGGCGGAACGCTTTATATTCGTCCTCTCTTGATTGGAGTTGGTGACATTATCGGAGTGAAGCCTGCTGAAGAATACATTTTCACTATCTTTGTAATGCCGGTCGGCAATTACTTCAAAGGCGGGCTGACTCCGACTAACTTCATTGTCTCAGATGACTATGATCGCGCGGCACCGCACGGAACTGGTGCGGCAAAAGTGGGAGGCAATTACGCTGCTAGCTTATTACCAGGAAAGATTGCTAAGGATAAGCATTTCTCGGATGTGATTTATCTGGATCCGGCAACCCATACCAATATTGAAGAAGTGGGATCTGCCAACTTCTTTGGTATCAGCAAGGATAATGAGTTTGTAACACCGCTCAGTCCCTCAATCTTGCCATCCATCACCAAGTATTCTTTACTCTATCTGGCGGAGCATAGACTAGGACTTAAACCGATTGAGGGTGATGTTCCTCTGGCAGACTTGGGTAAATTTACTGAAGCGGGAGCTTGTGGAACAGCTGCAGTTATTTCTCCTATTGGTGGTATCCAGCACGGCAATGATTTCCATGTCTTTTATAGCGAAACAGAAGTCGGCCCAGTCACTCGCAAGCTTTATGACGAATTAACTGGTATCCAATTCGGTGATGTTGAAGCGCCAGAAGGTTGGATTGTAAAAGTATAATTTAAAAACTGTCCTTGATTGGGCAGTTTTTTCTGTGATTCTAGCCTAAGATAGCTTGCGAAGTCAGCTATTTTCGTGTACAATAGAAATTTGAAAGAGGTAAGTTATGAGTAAAAAAGACAAAAAGATTGAAATTCAAATCACAGACAGCAAAGTGAAGGTCGGAGCAGACCAATTTGACGGTTATAGTCTTGCTATTGGCAAGAAGGTTATCGGCGAGATTGCCGAACTAGATGGCCAGTTTGCAATTATCAAAAATGGAAATGCTGAAAGTTTTTATAAAAAACTTGAAAGAGCTGTGGAAACTTTGATTGAAACCTATAATTTAAGCAAATAGGGCTTGCATTTTCATTGTATCAATGTTATAATAGATAGCGTTGATTGTCGGAGAGATAGCGAAGAGGCTAAACGCGGCGGACTGTAAATCCGCTCCTTCGGGTTCGGGGGTTCGAATCCCTCTCTCTCCATTCTTTATATTAATGGGGTATAGCCAAGCGGTAAGGCAAGGGACTTTGACTCCCTCATGCGTTGGTTCGAATCCAGCTACCCCAGTTCTTAGGTAATAGATCTGATAAAATAATAAAATGTCTTATGGTATTTTATTTCTTTATAGGATGGAAATCGTTAACGATAGATCAATGTCATTTGCGGGTGCTTAGGAAAATAAATAAGTAGTATGTCAAGCGAAAGCTTGATTGTTGGAGGATTTTTTTAGATGAATGAATTTGAAGATTTGCTAAACAGTGTTAGCCAAGTTGAGCCGGGTGACGTCGTTACTGCTGAAGTATTGACTGTTGACGCTAACCAAGCTAATGTTGCAATCGCTGGAACTGGTGTTGAAGGTGTTTTGACTCTTCGTGAGTTGACAAACGACCGCGACGCTGATATCAACGACCTTGTAAAACCAGGTGAAACACTTGAATTGCTTGTTCTTCGTCAAGTAGTAGGTAAAGATACAGACACAGTAACTTACCTGGTATCTAAAAAACGTTTGGAAGCTCGCAAAGCTTGGGACAAATTGGTTGGTCGTGAAGAAGAAGTTGTCACTGTTAAGGGCACTCGTGCCGTTAAAGGTGGACTTTCAGTTGAGTTTGAAGGACTTCGTGGATTTATCCCTGCTTCAATGCTTGATACTCGTTTCGTTCGCAACACTGAGCGTTTTGTAGGTCAAGAGTTTGATGCTAAGATTAAAGAAGTAGATCCAAAAGAAAACCGCTTCATCCTTTCACGTCGTGAAGTTGTAGAAGCTGAAGCTGCAGCAGCACGTGCTGAAGTCTTTGGTAAGTTGAATGTTGGTGATATTGTAACTGGTAAAGTTGCTCGCATCACTAGCTTCGGTGCTTTCATTGACCTTGGCGGAGTTGACGGATTGGTTCACTTGACTGAATTGTCACATGAGCGCAATGTATCACCTAAGTCTGTTGTATCAGTTGGTGATGAAATCGAAGTGAAAGTTCTTGATTTGAACGAAGAAGAAGGACGTGTCTCCCTCTCTCTTAAAGCAACAACACCTGGACCATGGGATGGCGTTGAGCAAAAACTTGCTGCAGGCGATGTGATTGAAGGAACTGTAAAACGTTTGACTGATTTCGGTGCTTTCGTTGAAGTATTACCAGGAATTGATGGACTGGTTCACATTTCACAAATTTCACACAAACGTGTTGAAAGTCCTAAGGATGCTCTTGAGGTTGGTCAAGAAGTGACTGTTAAGGTTCTTGAAGTGAATGCTGCTGATGAGCGTGTATCACTTTCTATCAAGGCTCTTGAAGAACGTCCAGCTCAAGAAGAAGGACAAAAAGATGAGAAACGTCAATCACGTCCTCGTCGTCCAAAACGTCAAGAAAAACGTGACTTTGAACTTCCAGAAACTCAAACTGGATTCTCAATGGCTGATTTGTTTGGCGATATTGAATTGTAATTAGATAAAAGAAGTTGAGAAATCTCAACTTCTTTTTCTGATTTTCACTTGTATTTTCAGAGAAAATCAGTTATAATGAATTAGTTGCCACCCTTAGTGTAATGGATATCACGCAAGATTCCGGTTCTTGAGATGGGAGTTCGATTCTCTCAGGGTGGATGACTTAAAAGCGGACTCTTCGGAGTCTTTTTTGCTCTTTCTTGGAGGAAAATGCAATGACAGTAAAATTAATCGCACATACCTTAATCGAGGAAGACGGGAAGTATTTGCTTATCAAACGATCTAAGATAAAGCGTGGCCTTCCTAATGTCTATCCATCCTATTGGGATATTCCTGGTGGGAGTGTAGAAGAAAATGAACTGCCTATAGAGGCAGCTCTACGTGAGGCTATGGAGGAGGTTAATCAAAAACTTCAGATTGATAAGATTATTCACGAGGATAGTCAGTTTGATGCTAGCAAAGATACTGTTTTTACACGCTTAGTTTATGCGGGTAGGATTATGGAGCAGCGCGATATTATATTGGATTCGGAAGAGCATACAGACTTTGTCTGGATTTCTTCTTTAGAAGACATAGAGAGTGATCTCGTTGTGCCTTATTTGCTTGAAATTTTTACTAACAAATCCATTTAAACATTTAAAGCAATAAAAAAACATCCCCTTTTA
>NZ_JAKZJI010000023.1:0-40509 GCF_031142805.1 Streptococcus sp. IsoGale022
GAGACCCGGTTTTTTGATGTTTGATTCTTGTCAATGTTAGCAGCAAACCACTTACCGCCCAAAATCTACCACTTACTGAAAAAGCCTTGTTTCTCATTTTGAAACTGATATAATAAACGTAGAAAGTAAAGGAGGTAGCAATGAAAATTCGAGTAGAACTGGATTCGGATTTAGCGGAAGTAGAGATTGTCATCAGGGCTGCTCGATTTGATGCTCAGCTCGAGCAAATTCAGCAAGCTCTGGAGCAAGCAACGGCACCGCCCATTATTTTTTATAAGGGAGCTAGCGAATATTTTCTGGATATTGACAATATTCTCTTTTTCGAGACTGACGGTAGCAAGATTTTTGCTCATACGCGTGAGGATGCTTATGAAGTCAAGCACAAGCTCTATGAGTTGGAAGACCGCCTGCCCTATTATTTTTGTCGCATATCCAAATCCAGCATTATCAATAGTAAGGCGATTTACTCGCTGGAAAAATCCTTTTCGGGCAGTAGCAGCGTCCGTTTCTACGATACCCATAAGGAAGTGTATGTGTCTAGGCACTATTATCAAATTTTAAAAGAAAAGTTAAACGAAACGAGGTAACATCATGAGAAAAACAATATTAGGACTGGCTTGCTTACTTCTAGCAGCTTGGGTACTTTTGCAGGGGAATTTCGGGATTCCCGTTATTCACATCAATGTTTGGCCTTTGTTGGTCATTATGGGCTTTGTCTATTTTTCAGCGGAGAGCTTCTATTCTGGCAACATTCCGCTAGGTTTTATCTTTGCCATTATCGCTTTTATCATTGCTAATAGCACTTACGACCTCTTGCCCAATATCTCAGCAAGCGCAGTTAGTTTTGCTGGTATTCTAGCCTGTATCGGTGTCAATTTCTTGGTCAAACCTAGCAAAAAATGGAAATTAAGGCATTTTTCTAAACATTTTTCTGGCGAAGAAATTGGTGGCGAAGGCATTGTCTTTGGCTCAGGCACCCGTTATGTCAATAAGGACAATTTTAGCTATGATGAGCTGACTTGCTCTTTTGGTAGTGCCAAGGTTTACTTTGACAACGCTAAGATAGCTGGGGATTCAGCGACTTTTAAAGTGGAAGTTGCTTTTGGTAATGCCACTCTCTTTGTTCCAAGCTCTTGGCAGGTTGTCAGCAAGGTTGCTTGTGCTTTTGGCGGTGTTTCTCAAGTTCGCGATACCAGTGAAAAAGAAAAAACGCTCTATTTAGAAGGCAGCGTGGCTTTCGGTCATTTGAAAGTGATTTATATCTAATTATTTCTTGTTTTAAAAAGGTGATTATTTGCAAAACTTGGGAACTAGCTCTTGCCAAACTCGGTAAAGTATGGTAGACTTTATAAGTATGTGGTAAAACACCTTAAACTAATCAGGAGGATAAGTATCAATGGCTAAAGTATGTTACTTTACTGGTCGTAAGACTGTATCAGGAAACAACCGCTCTCACGCGATGAACCAAACAAAACGCGCTGTTAAACCAAATCTTCAAAAAGTTACTGTTTTGATTGACGGTAAACCTAAAAAAGTTTGGGCTTCAGCTCGTGCCCTTAAATCAGGTAAAGTTGAACGCGTTTAATTTTTATTTAAAAGGATGGAAATTTTCCGTCCTTTTTTGCTTGTAAATTTCCGCCTAGACAGTTGATTTAGACCCTTCCTCTTTTACACCCTGTATAAAATATGGTAGAATAAACTATAAAATACTTTTGAGGTACAAATTATGACTGTGAAAATTAATACAAAAGATGGTCAAATTGAGCTGACTGATGATGTGATTGCGACAATCGTCGGCGGTGCAGCGACTGAAATTTTTGGTGTAGTTGGCATGGCCAGCAAAAATGCAATCAAGGATAATTTTCAAGCCCTTTTAGGAAAAGAAAACTATGCTAAGGGCGTGGTTGTGAAAGCGACTGATGAAGGTGATATCGCAGTTGATGTCTACACTGTGTTAAGCTATGGAGTCAAAATCAGCGAAGTTTCCAAAAACATCCAAGAGCGTGTTAAATTCAGTTTGGAAAACAAGCTCGGAATTACTGCCCATGCAGTGAATGTTTATATCCAAAATATTAAAGTCGTAGGAGAATAATCGTGGCAAATATTACTACTAGTTTATTTCAAGAAATGGTGCAGGCGGCATCTACTCGCTTAAATAAACAGGCTGAATATGTGAACTCTTTGAATGTCTTCCCGGTTCCAGATGGCGATACAGGTACCAACATGGGTATGACTATTGAAAATGGTGCTAAGGAAGTGTCAGATAAGTCTGCTTCAACAGTTGGAGAAGCGGCAGGTATCTTTGCGAAAGGTCTTTTGATGGGTGCGCGTGGTAATTCAGGAGTTATCACCTCCCAGCTTTTCCGCGGTTTTTCTCAAAGTGTGAAAGAGTATGAAGAGCTGACTGGTGAAGATCTAGCTCTGGCCTTTCAGTCTGGTGTAGAAGTGGCTTACAAGGCAGTTATGAAGCCGGTTGAGGGAACGATTTTGACTGTTTCCCGCGGTGCGGCGATCGGTGCCAAGAAGAAAGCTGAAGTCACTAATGATGCTGTAGAAGTTATGAAAGCGGCTCTTGAAGGAGCTAAGGCTGCTTTGGCTAAGACACCGGATATGCTGCCGGTTCTGAAAGAAGTCGGTGTTGTGGATTCTGGCGGTCAAGGACTGGTCTTTATCTACGAAGGCTTCTTGTCTGCTCTTACAGGCGAATATATTGCGTCTGAGGACTTTGTGGCGACACCTGCGACCATGTCTGAGATGATCAATGCTGAGCATCATAAGTCTGTAGCTGGCCATGTGGCAACGGAAGACATCACTTACGGCTACTGTACAGAAATCATGGTGGCTCTCAAGGCAGGACCAACCTATGTAAAAGACTTTGATTATGATGAATTCCGTAACTACCTCAACGATTTGGGAGATTCCCTGTTGGTAGTCAACGATGATGAAATAGTCAAAGTCCATGTCCATACTGAAGATCCAGGATTGGTTATGCAGGAAGGTCTCAAGTATGGTAGTTTGGTCAAGGTCAAGGTTGACAATATGCGCAACCAGCACGAAGCGCAGGTTGAAAAGGAAGAACGCTCAGCTAAGCCTGCTCAAGAAAAAGACTTTGCGATTATCGCTGTCGTAGCTGGTGATGGCTTGGCTGAAATTTTTAAGGCTCAGGGAGTTGACTATATCATCTCTGGCGGTCAAACTATGAATCCATCAACGGAAGACTTTATCAAAGCTGTGGAGCAAGTCAATGCTCGCAATATTATTATCTTGCCAAACAATAAAAACATCTTCATGGCAGCCCAATCAGCAGCGGAAGTGATTGAACAACCTGCAGCTGTTATTGAGACTCGTACGATTCCTCAAGGCTTGACCAGTCTCCTGGCTTTTGATGGCGGCAAGACTATTGAGGAAAACCAAGAGCGTATGACTGCAGCCTTGGCAGAAGTAGTCAGCGGCAGCGTGACGACTGCGGTTCGTGATACGACGATTGATGGCTTGGAAATTCATGAAAATGACAACCTCGGTATGGTGGATGGTAAGATTGTTGTTTCTAATCCAGATATGCTGGCAACTTTGAAAGAAACGTTCAGCAAGATGCTCAATGAAGACAGCGAGATTGTCTCTATCTATATCGGTGAAGACGGCAGCGAAGAGTTGGCTAGCAGTCTTGCTCAAGATTTGATGGAACAATTCGAGGATGTCGAAGTAGAAATTCATCAGGGCAGTCAGCCGGTTTATCCATATATTTTTAGTGTTGAATAGCATAAAAAGGCAATCGAAAGGTTGTCTTTTATTATTTTATAGAAAATACTTAGACAAGAAACTGGTATTATGTTATACTGTAACAAATAAAAAGTAAAAAAGGTGAACTATGAAAAAATTTTTCATTCTTGTTATTTCTGCTTCGGTACTCTTGACGGGCTGTGTGCTTCCTAGCTTCAGCAAGCATCGTCCTAGACATTCTTCTGAATCAGCAGCTTCTTCTAGGAGGACTAAATCCAGCTCTAGCTCCAGCTCTAGCAAGTCATCCAGTTCTTCTTCTGAAAGTACAGAGATTGTCTCTAAAACTTTAGTCGGAGACATTGAAGAGATCCATCATCGTGATACAATTACCTATCAGGGCAAGAAAATCTTGAATCTTCGGATGGAATTGCTCACTTCCTTGCCAGAAGAAGCTAGTGCGGCATCAGCTACTTTGACTCCAGAGGAAATGACGACTATCATTCGTGAAGGAATGCAGTCTGATTCGAATTATGTAGCAGCTAAGAGTTTGGAAGGTGTTAATATTGATTATTCAGTTACAGCGGATAAAAAACTGCAGACCTTGATTGAAATTGATTTGCAAAAGGTCAATGTCGAAGAGGTGGAAAAGAATTCTTTCTTCCAAGGCTTTGGACTAAAGGACATTAAGGATATTACACCTGAGATGTTCATTCTGAGTCTGAAGCTCAATGGTCTCAAAGAAGAGGTACAGAGCTAAATTTTAAAAAGCGTTGGTCACCTCATCTTACAAATTGAGTAGCCTCTTTATTGAAAAATTTTTTAGATTAGGCTGCTTTGATTCCAGTTTCTATCTAAATTGCAACAGACATACAACTAGTCGGCTTCTCTCAACGAGGGGGACCGGCTTTTTTGTGTCTTCATGCAGAGGGGAGATAAACAGATTATTCCAATATTTGCTAGCTTTGTGCTCTAAAAGCAGAATAGTGACATTTGTCATGTCAGTCGGTGACAAAATCAACTAGTAGGAAAAATTTCTTTGCCTTATAATATAGTTAACAAAATGATAAAAGGTTGCTGTAGGCATTGAAAAAGCGATAGTGCTTAGTATTCTTCCGGCTTTGGAAAAATAAAGGAAAGATGTACATACGGTTCATCAAATCAAAGGAGGAGCAAAATGGAACTGATTGAAGTAAAGAAGCTTTCAAAAAGCATTCATGGTAAGGAGATTTTAAAGGATATTTCCTTTGAAATCTCCCAAGGTGACTGTGTGGCCTTGATTGGTCCCAACGGAGCAGGGAAAACGACTCTCATGGATTGTTTGTTGGGTGATAAGTTTCTGACAGCAGGCCAGGCAAGGATTCAGGGACTCAAACCAACTGACAATCATCTCAAACAGTCTGTAGCGATTTTACCACAGGAAAATACAGTGGTGGAGGATTTGAAGGTCAAGGAACTTTTGACTTTCTTCCAAGCAATTTATCCAAATAGTCTGTCTGATCAAGAAATTGATGGCTTGCTGCAATTTACAGACAAGCAAAAGAATCAGTTGGCCAGTAAGCTATCTGGTGGACAAAAACGTCTCTTCTCTTTTGTTCTGAGTCTGATTGGCCGTCCTAAGATTCTGTTCTTGGACGAACCGACGTCAGCTATGGACACCTCCACTCGTCAGCATTTCTGGGAAATTGTTAATCAGCTCAAGCAGCAAGGAGTGACCATCGTTTATTCCTCTCATTATATCGAAGAAGTTGAGCATACGGCAGATCGGATTTTGGTGCTGCACAAGGGTGAGCTGATTCGGGATACGACGCCTTATGCCATGCGCAGTGAAGAACAGGAAAAACACTTCACCTTGCCGCTGACTTATCAGTCTGTGCTGGAAAAGCTGGATAATGTGACTGATATAGAAATCAAGCAAAAGGCTTTATCTTTTGCTACTAGAGATGCTGGACAGGTCTGGCAGGTTCTGCAGGAACACGGCTGTACAATCGAAGAGATTGAAGTACGTAATCGTACCCTCTTGGGTAGTATTTTTGAAACAACACAAGAATAGGAGAGTAATCATGAAAAATATGGCAAGTCTTATGAAGATTGAGTTGATTTTAATGAAACGGCAGGCTGCTTATTATCTCTTGTCTATTGGTCTGCCCAGCGTCTTTTACCTGATTTTCTCAGGAATGATGTCTGGAAGTGATACGCCTGAACCTGTGCTTCGAGGCTACCTCTTCTCTATGACTCTTTTTAGTATCATGTCTAGTGCTTTCTTTAGCATTCCAAGCACTTTACAGTCTGATAAAAATAATAATTGGCAAAAAATGATTCAGCACTCGCCGATTTCTATGGTAAAATATTATATATCAAAACTTTGCAGTACGCTGTTGACTTTTATGCTTTCTATCATTGTAGTCTTCTCGATTGGGCATTTTGTTCGCGGTGTTAATCTGCCAATGGTAGACTGGCTTCTTATTGCCGTGATTCTTCTGGTAGGAAGTGTGGTCTTTATTGCTATGGGTGTATTGGTCAGTCTCTTGCCAAGTGCTCAGCTCATGTCTGTTGTGGGCAATATCGTCTATATGGCACTGGCTGTTCTAGGCGGTCTATGGTTTCCTCTGACTATGTTTCCAAAATGGCTCCAGCCAATCGGTAAGTTGACGCCAAGTTATCAACTGATGCAAGTCGTGTCTTCTTATCTGGAACACCATGAGTTTAATGGCAAGGCCGCTTTGATTGTTCTTATTTATACGGTTTTGGTCAGCATTCTTGTGCTGCAGCTCAAAAAGCGAATTGAGGTAAAATAAATTCATGTGGGAAAAACTTAAACAAGTCCACTATATGTTTCATATTGCGCTGGTCTTTATCATCTTTCCAGTTGCGGGAGTGATTAGCGGGGAATACCCGCTTTTCGTCTTGCTCTGGACAGCTATTTTTGTTGCGGCTTACTATGCGGTCTTGTTAAGTAACCATCGCCTTATCCAGTTTTTTTCTTGGTGGCTCTTGATTGCTTACATATATTATGGTTCTGTCTGGCTGAATACAGGTTTTACCTGGTATATTTTTTATCTATCCAATCTTCTTATTTACGAACTGGATGATATTTCTTTTAAATCCTGGCGTTTTTTGACCTTTCTCGCCTTGCAGCCTGCTATTGTGCTGACTAATTATTTGATGGGCAATGTTGGTCCAGCAGAGCTGCTTTCCTATATTGTAATCTTTCTCTTTTCGGATGGTTTGACTTTTGGTCTTTATCGGATTCAAACGACAGAGCGAATCAAGGAAGAAAAGGTCAAGCAAAATGCCCAGCTGAATCTTTTCCTGGCGGAAAATGAGCGCAATCGGATTGGTCGAGACTTACATGATAGTCTAGGACACACCTTTGCTATGCTCAGTGTTAAGGCGGAGCTGGCTCAGCAGTTTTTGCAGATGGAAGCCTATGACAAGGCAGCAAAAGAACTGCAGGAAGTGCAAGAGATTAGTAAGA
Organism: Streptococcus sp. IsoGale022; assembly: GCF_031142805.1. Classification (NCBI taxonomy): domain Bacteria; kingdom Bacillati; phylum Bacillota; class Bacilli; order Lactobacillales; family Streptococcaceae; genus Streptococcus; species Streptococcus sp. IsoGale022. The sequence continues at coordinate 7,196 of NZ_JAKZJI010000023.1, forward strand.
AGTCCATGGCTGATGTTCGGCGGATTATTAACGATCTAAAGAATCGGACTCTGGACGAGGAACTAGTGACCATTCGTGCCATGCTGGAGATGAGCGGCGTTCAGGTAAAAATAGATAACCAACTCAATGTTGCCAGTATCCCACCGAGTCAGCAGTCGACGATTAGTATGATCTTACTGGAGGCGGCGACCAATATCATTAAGCATGCCAAGGCTAAAAAGAGTAATTTTTCTTTGGTAAAGAACGACGAAAAGCTTATTTTAGACATTCAGGATGATGGTTGTGGTTTTCAAAAGCTGACTGGTCGGGAGTTGCATAGTATTCGAGAGCGACTGTCTGCCTTGTCAGGAAGGCTTGAGATTCTCAGCAGCCAAGATCCAACATGGATTCGAATTGAATTGCCATACGGAGGGAAGGAAGCATGAAACTTTTGTTAGCAGAAGATCAAAGTATGCTGAGAGATGCCTTAGCTCAGCTCTTGCAGCTGCAGTCAGATGTCGAAGAAGTCTATCAGGCCGCAGATGGGCAGAAGGCCATTGACTGTCTCAAGTCAGAAACTGTTGATGTAGCTATTTTGGATGTGGAAATGCCCCACCAGACTGGCCTAGATGTTCTCGAATGGGTCAAGGCCAATCGACCCAACATCAAGGTCATCATCGTCACAACCTTCAAGCGACCGGGCTACTTTGAGCGAGCTGTTAAGGCGGATGTAGATGCTTATGTGCTCAAAGAGCGTAGCATTGCGGATTTGATGAAGACCATCCATACCGTTCTAGATGGGCAAAAGGAATATTCGCCGGAATTGATGGAGGTGCTAATGACCAGTAGGAATCCTCTCTCTCAGCAGGAGAGGCTAGTCCTGCAAGCTGCGGCGACTGGCCTGTCCAATAAAGAAATTGCTGAAAAACTCTACCTGTCAAATGGAACGGTTCGTAACTATATGTCTGCTATTTTGACCAAGCTAGATGCTGAAAATCGAACAGAAGCTGTCCGAATCGGGCAAGAGAAAGGCTGGTTATAGCTGGCAGGAGCTTGAGAGGAATCAGATATATTGGCATATCAAGAAAAAACATTATTTCTTTTCCTTTAATCTCCAATCTTGTGTAGGCGAGCTATCGACCATTCAGAGATAATGAACTAAAAAATTGAAAAAAGAAACAGGTTTTCTATACCATAGTTAGGTAGAAGACCTGTTTCTTTTGTTTTGTATAATCTAAGAATGAATTATCATTCTTGCTACAGTTTTTGCTTGTCTTAGGGAAGCAGCCTTAGTCAGTCTTACGATTGACAGAAAAGTAGAGATAAATTAGTCCGATCAAGCCGATAGGTATGGAAAAAAGCCAGATGATAAAGAAGCGAATGATTTTCCAAATAATCATGATAAGGACAGGAATGAGAAAAATGTTGTCCCCTATAATCAAATCAACGATGCTTTCATAGACAAACATGGCAAAAGGATAAAAGAGCGTAAAACTCAGATAAAGAAAGCCAGACAGGAAGAGGTGTGCTGAAACCTTTTAGCATAACAAATAGTAGCCCAAAAAAAGCAAAGCTAAAAATGTAGTGACGAATCAGCCAAGAACGGTCAAGACTTCTGAAAATATTAAGAAATTTCTCCATTGTTGACCTCCATTGATAAATTAATAGCATTATTATACCACTAAAGAAAAAGGAAGTCCATAGAAAATAAAAGCAATAGTGTAAGAAGGTTGTTTTCCTGTTTACAGAGAAAAGGCAAACCCTGATATGGAAGCAGCATGCTCTTATTCGGTTTCTTTGGAAAATTTTCCCTTTTCATCTGATAAATCGCTAAAAAAATGTAGAAAAATATTCTGCATGGCTTGCAATTTTTTTCAAAAATGTTATCATAGTAGAAAGCTTTTTGAATTTTTAGAAAATTGTAAATAAATGAAAGGGGAAGAATGGAGAAAATCAAATTAGAAACTCCTAAGACAGGTTCGGAGCTTGTTTTAGAAACCTTGAAGAGTCTTGGTGTTGATACGATTTTTGGCTATCCTGGCGGAGCTGTGCTGCCGCTTTATGATGCCATTTATAATTTTGAAGGTATCCGTCATATTTTAGGTCGTCATGAGCAAGGCTGTGTTCACGAAGCAGAAGGCTATGCTAAGTCTACTGGGAAAATCGGAGTATCCGTCGTGACGAGTGGTCCGGGAGCTACCAATGCCATTACCGGAATTGCTGATGCCATGAGTGATAGCGTACCCCTTTTAGTCTTTACTGGTCAGGTAGCCAAGGCTGGAATCGGTAAAGATGCCTTTCAGGAAGCGGATATTGTTGGGATTACGACTCCTATCACCAAGTACAATTATCAGGTCCGGGAGACGGCAGAAATTCCGCGCATCATTACAGAAGCTATTCACATTGCGACGACAGGTCGTCCTGGGCCGGTCGTTATTGATTTGCCTAAGGATGTCTCAGCTCTGGAAACAGACTTTATCTACGACAGCAAGTTGCATCTGCCGAGTTACCAGCCGACTATTGAGCCTAATGAATTGCAGATTAAGAAGATTATCAAACAAATCTCTAAGGCTAAAAAGCCGGTTCTGCTTTCAGGAGGCGGTATTAGTTATGCCGAGGCAGCAGAGGAGCTGGTTGCTTTGGCGGAGCGGTATCAGATTCCAGTAGTCACTACCTTGTTGGGTCAGGGGACTATTGCGACAGACCATCCTTTGTTCTTAGGTATGGGTGGGATGCACGGTTCTTTTGCGGCCAATATTGCCATGACTGAGGCCGACTTTATGATTAGTATCGGCTGCCGCTTTGATGACCGTCTGACTGGTAACCCGAAAACCTTTGCCAAGAACGCTAAAGTAGCACATATTGATATTGATCCAGCGGAAATTGGAAAGATTATCAGTGTAGACATCCCTATCGTAGGGGATGCTAAGAAAGCCCTGCAGATGCTATTGAATGAAGAGCAGGTGCATAACAATACCAGCAAGTGGATTGAAAAAGTAACGCAGGATAAGGAACGGGTTCGCTCATATGATAAGAAAGAACGTGTCGTACAGCCTCAGGCTGTCATTGAGCGCGTGGGTGAGCTGACCAAGGGTGATGCCATCGTTGTAACAGACGTCGGTCAGCACCAAATGTGGGCCGCCCAATATTATCCTTATAAAAACGAGCGTCAACTGGTAACTTCTGGCGGTCTGGGAACCATGGGCTTTGGTGTGCCTGCAGCGATTGGAGCTAAAATTGCCAATCCGGATAAGGAAGTGGTGCTCTTTGTCGGAGATGGTGGCTATCAAATGACAAACCAAGAGATGGCTATTCTCAATATCTATAAGATTCCGATTAAGGTCATCATGCTCAATAATCATTCGCTAGGTATGGTGCGCCAGTGGCAGGAAGCTTTCTATGATGGTCGTACCTCTGAGTCTGTCTTTGAAACTTTGCCAGATTTTCAGCTCATGGCTCAGGCCTATGGTGTTAAAGCTTATAAATTTGACAATCCGGAGACTATTGTTCAGGATTTGGAAGTCCTGAAGGAAGATATACCAATGTTTATTGAGGTAGATATCTCTCGCAAGGAGCACGTTCTTCCGATGGTGCCGGCTGGCAAGAGCAATCATGAGATGCTGGGGGTGAAGTTCCATGCGTAGAATGTTGACAGCTAAACTCCAAAACCGTTCGGGTGTTCTGAACCGCTTCACGGGTGTCCTTTCCAGACGTCAGGTTAATATCGAGAGTATCTCAGTTGGAACGACGGAAAATCCGGAAGTATCCCGTATTACCATCATCATTGATGTGGCTTCATTAGCAGAGGTTGAGCAGATTATCAAGCAGCTCAATCGTCAGATTGATGTGATTCGGGTTCGAGATATCACAGACCGCCCTCACTTGGAGCGTGAAGTGATTCTGGTTAAGGTCTCGGCTCCAGCTGATAAGCGGGCAGAGATTCTGTCTATTATCCAGCCATTCCGGGCGACAGTTGTGGATGTGGCACCTAGCTCTATTACCGTTCAGATGACTGGTGACGCGGAGAAGAGTGAGGCTCTGCTTCGCGTCATCCGCCCGTATGGTATCAAAAATATTGCTCGGACTGGAGCGACAGGCTTTACCCGAGATTAAATCAAACCTTTAATTTGTTAAAACCGCCTAACAGGCAATAAAAATAGAAAAGAGAGTAAAACTTATGGCAGTAACAATGGAATACGAAAAAGATGTAAAAGTAGCAGCACTTGACGGTAAGAAAATTGCCGTAATTGGCTATGGTTCACAAGGTCATGCCCATGCGCAAAACTTGCGTGATACAGGCCACGATGTGATTATCGGTGTTCGTCCTGGTAAGTCATTTGATAAAGCTAAAGAAGACGGCTTTGATACTTATACAGTAGCAGAAGCAGCTAAATTGGCTGATGTTATCATGATTTTGGCTCCAGATGAAATCCAACAAGATCTCTATGAAGCAGAAATCGCTCCAAACTTGGAAGCTGGCAATGCTGTTGGGTTTGCTCATGGTTTCAACATCCATTTTGAATTTATCAAAGTTCCTGCTGATGTAGATGTCTTCATGTGTGCGCCGAAAGGTCCTGGTCACTTGGTTCGCCGTACTTTCGAAGAAGGTTTTGGTGTACCAGCTCTCTATGCAGTTTACCAAGACGCTACTGGAAATGCAAAAGACATCGCAATGGACTGGTGTAAAGGTGTTGGTTCAGCTCGTGTTGGTTTGCTTGAAACAACTTATAAAGAAGAAACAGAAGAAGATCTCTTTGGTGAACAAGCTGTGCTTTGTGGTGGTTTGACTGCCCTGATCGAAGCAGGATTTGAAGTTCTGACTGAAGCAGGTTATGCACCAGAATTGGCTTACTTTGAAGTGCTGCACGAAATGAAACTGATTGTAGACTTGATCTATGAGGGTGGTTTCAAGAAGATGCGTCAATCTATCTCAAATACAGCCGAATATGGTGACTATGTATCTGGTCCGCGCGTGATTACTGAGCAAGTCAAAGAAAACATGAAGGCGGTCTTGGCTGATATCCAAAACGGTAAATTTGCTAATGACTTCGTTGATGACTATAAAGCTGGTCGTCCAAAACTCACTGCTTACCGTGAGCAAGCTGCTAATCTAGAGATTGAAAAAGTCGGTGCAGAATTGCGTAAAGCAATGCCATTCGTTGGTAAAAACGACGACGATGCTTTCAAGATTTACAATTAAGATAAAGAGCAGATAAGACATTAGGGGTTGGAATGCGAATTCCCAGCCCCTTGTTTTGCTTGATAGAGATAAACTGGAAGAATAGGGAAGGAAAAAAATATGCTCAGAGCAAAAGATATCACTCATGCTCATAAAGTGTTAAAAGATGCGGTTGTCAATACTCCGCTTGACTACGACCATTATTTGTCGGAGAAGTACCAGGCCAAGATTTACCTGAAGAAGGAAAATATGCAGCGGGTACGCTCTTTTAAACTCCGCGGGGCTTATTATGCCATTTCTCAACTTAATGAAGAGGAGCGCCAGCGTGGAGTTGTCTGTGCTTCTGCGGGAAATCACGCCCAAGGAGTGGCCTATACTTGTAAGGAAATGAAAATTCCAGCAACTATTTTTATGCCCATCACGACTCCTCAGCAGAAGATTAGCCAGGTTCGCTTCTTTGGCGGTGAATTTGTGGATATCAAGCTGGTTGGAGATACCTTTGATGCTTCGGCCAAGGCAGCGCTTGACTATACTGAGGCTGAAAATCGCACCTTTATCGATCCTTTTGATAATGAAGATGTCCAAGCTGGTCAAGGAACAGTGGCCTACGAAATCTTAGACGAGGCCAAGAGAGAAGCTATCACTTTTGATGCAGTTTTAGTACCAGTTGGCGGCGGCGGCCTGATATCAGGAGTCTCAACCTATATCAAAGAAAGTCAGCCAGCTATCGAAGTTATTGGTGTGGAAGCCAACGGTGCCCGCAGTATGAAAGCAGCCTTTGAAGCTGGAGGTCCGGTCAAGCTTAAAGAAATCGACAAATTTGCGGACGGTATCGCAGTCCAGAAGGTCGGTGCGTCAACCTATGAGGTTACACAAAAGAATGTTCAAAACCTTATTGGTGTAGATGAAGGTCTTATTTCAGAGACCATCATTGACCTATACTCCAAGCAAGGGATTGTCGCAGAGCCAGCTGGTGCGGCAAGTGTTGCTGCTTTGGAAGTTCTGAGCGAGTATATTAAAGGGAAGACTATCTGTTGCATTATCTCAGGTGGTAATAATGACATCAACCGTATGCCAGAGATGGAAGAACGGGCACTTATTTATGATGGTATTAAGCACTATTTTGTGGTTAACTTCCCGCAGCGTCCAGGTGCCTTGCGTGAATTCGTAAATGATATTTTAGGACCCAATGACGACATCACTCGTTTTGAATATATCAAGCGGGCAAGCAAGGGAACGGGACCAGTTTTGATTGGTATTTCACTGGCAGATAAGCATGATTATGCTTCTTTGATTAACCGTATTGAGCAGTTCGATCCGTCCTTTATCAATCTGAACGGGAATGAAACACTCTACAATATGCTTGTCTAATTCTAAATATATTTTAGCCTAATTTGTATGCTTTCGTTTGAAACTGCAAATTAAATATGTTAGAATATACTATAGTGAATCAAGGAGGCTTGAACATGTTTTTTATTCCATTTTTCTTTATCATATTGATCATAATCTTTATATTCTTGATGCTTAGTGCAGTCTATGTGGTTCGTCAGCAATCTGTGGCAATCATTGAGCGTTTTGGACGCTATCACAAAACCAGCAGCAGCGGTATCAATTTCCGCCTTCCTTTAGGGATTGACAAGATAGCAGCTCGTGTTCAGCTGCGTTTGCTGCAGAGCGAGATTATCGTTGAAACTAAGACACAGGATAATGTGTTCGTAACCATGAATGTTGCGACACAATATCGTGTAAATGAAAACAACGTGATTGATGCGTACTACAAGCTTATGAGACCGGAAGCGCAGATTAAGTCCTATATTGAAGACGCTCTTCGCTCCTCTGTTCCAAAGCTGACCTTGGACGAGCTCTTTGAAAAAAAGGACGAAATTGCCCTAGAAGTCCAAAAACAAGTGGCAGAAGAAATGTCGACCTATGGTTACATTATTGTCAAAACCTTGATTACCAAGGTTGAGCCTGATGCCGAAGTTAAACAGTCTATGAACGAAATCAATGCAGCGCAACGGAAGCGTGTGGCTGCTCAGGAATTGGCAGAGGCTGACAAGATTAAGATTGTGACAGCTGCTTCTGCGGAAGCTGAGAAAGACCGCTTGCATGGTGTTGGTATTGCCGAGCAGCGTAAGGCTATTGTGGATGGTTTGGCAGACTCCATCAAGGAATTGAAGGGAGCCAATATTGAGTTGACAGAAGAGCAGATTATGTCTATTCTTTTGACCAACCAGTACCTGGATACTTTGAATAATTTTGCAGATAGTTCGGGTAATAATACCATCTTCCTTCCAGCAAATCCAGAAGGAGTCGAAAGTATTCGGACTCAGATACTTTCAGCCCTCAAAGCTAAGTAAAGAAAATTCAGAATTATTTAATTTGTTCGAATTTGGTTTGTTTAAGTTGACAAACTGTATAAAAACAATTATAGTAGTTGATGTAGCTAGAATAGAGAGGAGTAAGAAATGGCTAAATCTAATTTCGAGAAAGTAGAATCTGTTGTTAGTTGGGTACGTGATAAGAAGATCACCGGTTACCGTATTAGTAAAGAAACAAATGCACGTGAAATGTCTATCATTGCTCTTGCTCAAGGACGTGCAAAAGTGAAAAATATCTCTTTTGAAACAGCTCTTGGCTTGATTGATTTCTACGACAAAAACCATGAAAAATTTGAAGACTAAACTTCAAAATCGTGCAACTGATATTGCTCATTAAATAAAAAAGGAATCTGGATTTAGTTCCAGATTCCTTTTTGTTTTTGAAAATAGAAGTAATTTAGCTGAGGAAGCGCTGCAGGAATTCTTTGGTTCTTTCTTCTTTTGGATTGGTGAAGATATCCTGTGGGCTGCCAGCTTCAGCGATAACGCCCTTATCCATAAAGATGACACGGCTGGAGACATCACGGGCAAATTCCATTTCGTGGGTCACGACTATCATAGTCAGTCCTTCCTGAGCTAGTTCTTTCATGATTTTCAGAACTTCACCAACCATTTCAGGGTCTAGGGCTGAAGTTGGCTCGTCAAAGAGGATGGCGTCAGGATTCATGGAGAGGGCGCGGGCAATAGCGACCCGCTGCTTCTGACCTCCTGAGAGTTGCTTAGGCTTGGCCTGCCAGTATTGCTCGCCCATGCCAACCTTGTTGAGGTTTTCTTTGGCAATTTTCTCGGCTTCTGACCGTTCTTTTTTCAGGACCGTTGTCTGAGCGACGATGGTATTTTCTAGGACATTAAGATTCTCGAAGAGATTGAAAGACTGAAAGACCATGCCCAGCTTTTCACGGTAATGGGTCAGGTCATAGTTCTCTGCCAAGACATTCTTGCCGCGGTAGAAAATCTGTCCGCCGGTTGGTGTTTCCAGAAGGTTAATGGAGCGCAGGAAGGTTGACTTTCCGCTGCCAGAGCTGCCAATGATGGAAATCACTTCTCCCTTATGAACGGTGAGGGAGATGTCCTTGAGGACTTCGTTTTCACCGTAGGACTTTTTGAGTTTTTTAATTTCTAAAATGGTTTCTGTCATGATTTCACTTCTCCTGTCTGCATTTGATTGGCACCTGTCGTGTAGTTGTCTGTGTCGAAGCGTTTTTCAACATAGCGCAGGATGCGTGTCACGCTGAATGTCAGGACAAAGTAGATTACAGCGATGATAGTAAAGGTTTGGAAGTACTGGTAAGTCTGGGTAGCAATGGTATTTCCAGAGAAATAAAGCTCAACTACCGAGATAACGTTCAACACGGATGTATCCTTGATGTTGATGACGAATTCGTTACCAGTTGCAGGCAGAATATTGCGGACGACCTGAGGCAGAACAATCTTGCGCATGGTCTGGCCATGTGTCATACCCAGTGCTGTTGCGGCCTCAAATTGTCCTTTATCAACGGCAAAGATACCGCCGCGGACAATCTCGCTCATATACGCTCCTGTATTGATAGAGACGATGAAAATAGCAGCGATAGTCCGGTCAATAGAAATTCCGAAAGCCTGGGCTGTTCCGTAGTAAATAACCATGGACTGAACAATCATCGGAGTTCCGCGGAAAATTTCAATATAGACATTTAAGAACCAACCGAAGATTTTTTGCAGTGATGCTAATAATTTATTCTTAGAAGCTGGCGCTGTCCGATAAACGCCAATCAGCAGTCCAATGATGAGACCTGCGATGGTGCCTGTAATCGAAATGAGCAGAGTCAAACCAGCTCCGCGTAGGAATTGCGGCCAGTTTTCAGCCAGAATCTTAGCTACTTGGCTGAAGAATGATTCCTTAGTTGCTTCACTATCCGTATCAACAGGCTGTTTCTGAATCATCTCATCCATCAGCTTGACTTGGTCATTGGTGGTAATCTTAGCGATAGCTGCATTGGCCTGCTCAATACGGTCGTCATTCTTGCGCATCCCAATAGCAATGGAAGCATCTTCTTCGCCGACTTCAAATCCTTTCTCAAACTGAATCATTTTGAAGTTGGAGTTGGCAGTCTCAGCAGTCAAGGCTTCTGGCCGCTCAGAGATATAGCCATCAATAACTCCAGATTCCAAGGCTTGACGCATCTGAGCAAAGTCGCCCATAGCTGTTTCTTTTTTGGCGCCAGGCAGCTGGTCAATGAGATTGTAGAGATAAACTCCTTGCTGGGAAGTAATTTTAGCGTCTTTGAAGTCTTCTAGAGTCTTAGCGGATGCATATTTTCCATCTTTACGAACTAGGAGAACTGGCTCGCTAGTGTAGTAACTGTTGGAAAAGGCGATTTCCTTTTTCCGCTCGGCAGTCGGACTCATACCAGCAATAATCATATCAATCTTGCCAGAGGTCAGAGCAGGAATTAAGCCATTCCAAGAAGTCTTGACAACCAGAGGTTCCTTGCCCATCTCTTGTGCAATTTTTTTGGCAATCTGCACATCGTATCCGTTGGCATATTGGTTGGTTCCTTCGATTTTTACAGCACCGTTGGAGTCATCGTCCTGAGTCCAGTTGAAGGGAGCGTAGGCTGCCTCCATACCGATTTTCAGGTAGTCATCGGCCTGAATAACATGGACTGTTCCTAAGGTGACCAGGAGGGCTGTAAATAGAGTGACTAATAATTTCTTCATGGGTTTCTCCTGCTTATCTAATAATAGTTCTTCCTATTCTATCGAAAATTGCGGTTCTTTTCAATCCTAGTAAGCCCTTACTTGATAAAAATGATATAATAGAGCAAAGTATCTGTAAAGAGAGGTTGAATATGAAGCGATATTTTTATCTTCTGTTGGTTTTATTTTCCTGTCTTTGTTTTGGTCGGGTTGTCTCAGCTGTTGACTATGATATTGAATCCTATCAAGGCGATCTGGCCTTGCGTGAGGACAATACAGCTACCTACACAGAGAAAGTGACCTACAAGTTTAATGATGACTATAATGGTCAGATTGTTTCGCTGGGCTCGGCTGGAAAGATGCCCACTGGCTTTGCTATTGATGGAAATCCGACGGTCTCGATTCTGACAAACGGTGAAACTGATCTGGACTTTAGGCCAGAAATCAAAGACTTGGGAGATGGCTATGAAGTCAAAATCTATAATTCAGGAAACGACGGTGACAGAGTTGTTGTTACTGTGACCTGGCAGTTGAGAAATCTCCTTTTTCTTCACAAGGATATTGCTGAGCTCAACTGGACTCCTATCAGCGACTGGGACCAAGGGATAGGAGAGGTCGTTTTGACGGTTTCTGGCTTGAGCAATCCAGATAAGAGCGAACTCTTTGCTCATAGTGGCTACTTTGGTACCCAGCCTTTCGTGGATAAGGATGGCACTGACTATCTGGTCAAAATCAATGGAATTGGCTCGGGCGATAATGTCGAGCTCCACGGCTATTGGGATCGACAAGCGGTTTCTCTTGTGTCCCAGAATGAAGACGAGAGCGACTACTTGCCAACCTTTAAAGCTCAAGAAGAAAAAATTGCTCGAAAGACGGTCTTTTATCGGCAGCTAGGAGAGATTTATATGCCCTTGCTGCTCTTATGTGTCATCCTTGTAGCGGCTATCCTTTATTTTGTCTTTGCCCAGAAAATCAAGCCTAAGCAGTCTTATCCCAAGAATGCCCGTCTATATGAGGCTCCGCAGGACTTGGCTCCTCTTGTCTTGGCGGAAAATATTTACGCGGTAGACATGGAAGATGTCAACCCAACTAGGGGCGGCAAGGCTGTGCTCAGCTTTGAAAACATGGTCCAAGCGACCCTCTTAGACTTGCTGGATAGGGGCAATCTCCTCCTGCAGGGAGATGCTGAAAATCCTGTTCTGCAAATAGCGACTTATGATGGGCTGGCAGACTTTGAGAGACGTTTTCTGGGCATGGCTTTCAACAAGCAATCCCAGGCTAGGGTGAAAGATCTCTTTTCAGCCTATCAAATTTCAGAAGAAATTTATAAGCACAAGTCTTCTGCGGATGAGTCCTATATCCGTAACATCGGTAGCAATATTAAGTCCTTGTTTACTAACAGTTTGCGCTCCTTATCTAAAGAAGTGCGATCTGAAGGCAAGCGTTTAGGTCTCTTTGGTCACTACCGGCCTCTTAAAGTTCAGGAAAAGAGATTGCTGATTACTGCCATTGTTCTAGCTAGTGCTGTTTTGTTGTTCTCTCTTGGAGTTTGGTTTGTCTATATGGCAGCTTTTGAAAGTCTTATCTGGATATATATTCCTTTAGCACTGGTGGGACTTGTTATGATTTGCATTTTTGCTAGTAAGGCGCAGCTTTATTGGCGAGATGGCGTCCTGAATGATGAAGGCGCGCATGATTACTATCTGTGGAGAAGTTTTTCAAATATGCTACGAGATATTGCCCATCTGGACAAGACGGAAATTGAAGGCATTATCCTCTGGAACCGTCTCTTGGTCTATGCAACCCTCTTTGGCTATGCAGATCGTGTCAGCCGTGTCATGGCTCTGCGCCAGATTCACTTGGAAAATCCATCAATGGACAGCTATGTTCAGGCTAATCTGCACTATGCCTTCTATAGCAGTATGCACAGTTTCTCAAACTACGGTCATGTAGCCACCACAGCCAGCAATTTCTCTGTCTCATCTGGCGGAAGTTCAGGTGGTGGGTTCTCCGGCGGCGGAGGTGGCGGAGGCGGTGGAGCTTTCTAATAGTCAAGCCCTCGCCTATCCGGAAAAGTCTTAGTACTGGCTTTTCCTAGCCTTGAAATTGTGATATAATAAGACCTAATACTCTTTGGGAATTTATATATGACTTTCCTTGAGTAAACCCTTGTTTCAGGAGTATCTATGTTTATCATTGAAATTTTTATCTCTATTATTTACGGTATCATCGAAGGAATCACAGAATGGCTGCCGATTTCCAGTACAGGTCACCTGATTTTGATTCAAGACTTTATCCAGTATAAAAATCAAAGTCCAGCCTTTATGGAAATGTTTAATGTCGTTATCCAGCTGGGAGCAATTTTGGCGGTTGTCGTCATCTATTTTGACAAGCTCAATCCTTTTAAATCAGGCAAGTCAGCACGTCAGGTTCAAAAGACCTGGCAGCTTTGGGCCAAGGTAGTCGTGGCAGCCTTGCCGGCTGCTGTTATCGGCTTATTTTTGGATGATTGGTTTGAAGCGCACTTCTACAATCTAGTCTCTGTGTCAGTGATGCTGATTGTCTATGGCGCAGCTTTTATCTATCTGGAAAGGCGCGAGCATGAGGAGCCTGCTGTGACGGATTTAGCCTATTTGCCTTACAAGACTGCCTTGCAGATTGGTCTCTTTCAGGTTTTAGCTCTCTTTCCTGGGACTAGCCGTTCTGGCGCCACCATTGTCGGTGGTCTCTTGAATGGTGTCAGTCGCTCTGTCGTGACAGAGTTCACTTTCTATCTGGGGATTCCCATTATGTTTGGCGCTAGTGGCTGGAAAATTCTCAAGTTTATCAAGAATGGGAACAGTCTGGGATTTGGGCAAATTTTCTTGCTCTTAGTTGCCATGGGGGTTGCCTTCGGTGTCAGTCTAGTCGTGATTCGTTTCCTGACAGACTATGTCAAAAAGCATGACTTTACCACTTTTGGGAAATATCGGATTGGCCTGGGCGGTGTGCTTCTGGTTTATGCTGCAATCAAAGCCTTGATGGGATAAAAGAGGCAAGTTTAATGTTTCCCTGACTATCTCATGTAGTGAAATAATAAGCTCTCGGAATTTTCTGAGAGCTTTTTTGGTAATTGCTGTTTTCAGACCAATACTAGCTATTTTTTGAAATACGGGGGATTTTTTAGTATAATAGTAGGACTAGAAGTGTATGAGGTAGAGATATGGAAATGAAACAGATTAGTGATTCGACCATAAAAATCACGATTCAGCTGGAAGATTTGGAAGAGCGTGGCATGGAAATGGCCGATTTCTTAGTCCCCCAAGAAAAGACGGAAGAATTTTTCTACACCATCTTAGATGAGTTGGAAATGCCGGATAATTTTTTGGACAGCGGTATGCTGAGTTTTCGTGTGACGCCTAAGCCGGATAAGGTGGATGTGTTTGTTACCAAGTCTAAATTGGATAAGAATCTGAGTTTTGAGGATTTGGCAGATCTGCCAGACATGGATGAGCTGTCTCATATGTCTCCAGATGAATTCCTCAAGACATTGGAAAAGAGCATTTTTGAAAAGAGTAAGGAAGACATAGAAGCAGTCCAATCTTTGGAAACAGCAGAAGCAGAGGAAAGGGAGCAGCTTTCTCAGGAGGTGGCTGATGAGCAGTCAGCAGAAAATGCAGAGCGTTACATTTACTACATCCTGCGATTTGAAGATATTAAGGCTGCTGCGGCTTTTGCCCAGACGGTGGACTATAAGATTGACTTATCAGAGCTTTATAAGTATGATTCAGTTTATTATTTGACGATTTTGGTAGATGTTGAAGGCTTCCCAGAGCGCTATCCAGCTTGGCTCTTGGCCAAAATGCGTGAGTTTGCAGATGATTCAGATATCACTCGGGCAGTGTTGCAGGAGCACGGTCATCTGCTTTTGGTGACAGATGCTGTCTCCGGCCTGCAGAAGGTTGAATGCCTATGATTACTTTTCCATTAAAGTTTATCTTGGTATTGCTGGGAACTTTTTTTATCGGGGTGATTCTGACACCCTTGGTTCGGCTCTTAGCCTTTAAGATTGGTGCGGTAGATTATCCCAATGCTCGCCGCATCAATAAAAAGCCCATGCCTAGCAGTGGCGGGCTGGCGATTGTAGCGGCCTTTTCTATTTCTACTCTGCTCTTGATGCCGCAGATTGTTGCTGTAGATTTTTTTGGACAGACCTATTTTGATTATGTTTGGCCGGTTGTACTAGGTGGTTTGATTATTGCCTTTACAGGGCTGGTCGATGATATCAAAGAGCTGTCGCCCATGCTGAAAATGGGTGGAATTGTTCTAGCAGCCAGCCTAATCTGGTGGCTGACAGATTTCCGATTGGATGATTTTAAGATTCCTTTTGGCGGACCTTTCCTGCATTTTGAGCCTTGGCTGTCCTATATTTTGACAGTGGTGTGGATTATTTCTATCACTAATGCGGTTAATTTGATTGACGGTTTGGATGGTCTGGTGAGTGGGGTGTCTATCATCTCCTTGGTGACGATGGGGATTGTTTCTTACTTCTTTTTGCCCCAGCATAATCTCTTTTTGACCTTGACTATTTTCGTCTTGGTCTTGTCAATTGCAGGTTTTTTCCCTTACAATTACCACCCAGCTATCATCTATCTTGGTGATACGGGGGCTCTTTTCATCGGCTTTATGATTGCTGTTCTGTCCTTGCAAGGGCTGAAAAATGCGACGGCTGTTGCAGTGGTGACTCCTATGATTATCTTAGGGGTACCGATTACAGATACTTTTCTGGCGATTATCCGCCGTACTCTGTCTGGTCAGAAATTCTACACGCCTGACAAGCACCATCTCCACCATAGGCTCTTGTCTCTGGGATTGACTCACCGAGGAACAGTGCTGGTTATCTACGGAATTTCGCTGGTCTTTGCCATGATTTCTCTCTTGTTGAATGTTTCCAGTCGAATTGGTGGCGTGCTCTTGATGATTGGCTTACTTCTGGGTGTTGAGCTCTTTGCTGAACTCGTCGGAGTTTTGGGACCCAATCGTACTCCTTTGCTCAATATTCTCCGCTTTATTGGCAACTCCTCTTATCGAGAGGAAGTTCGACGGAAATGGCGCCAAAAGAGGAATAAATAAGAATAGCTCTAAACAAAATAAAAGCCTTTTGGGCTTTTTTTTGGTATACTAAAGTGTGTAAATCAGCTAAGCAAAGAAAGGAAAAAGAAATGTCTGTCTTAGAAATCAAAGATCTTCATGTTGAAATCGAAGGGAAAAAAATTCTCAAAGGGGTGAATCTCACTCTGAAAACAGGAGAGGTTGCAGCTATTATGGGCCCAAATGGAACAGGGAAGTCCACCTTGTCTGCAGCCATCATGGGCAATCCTAACTACGAAGTGACTCAAGGAGAGGTGCTTTTTGATGGAGTCAATATCTTGGAGTTGGAAGTGGATGAGCGTGCTCGCATGGGACTCTTCCTGGCTATGCAGTACCCTAGTGAAATTCCTGGTATTACTAATGCAGAGTTTCTACGTGCAGCTATGAATGCTGGCAAGGAAGAAGAGGAAAAAATCTCTGTCCGCGACTTTATCATGAAGCTGGATGAAAAGATGGAACTGCTCAACATGAAAGAAGAAATGGCTGAGCGTTACCTTAATGAAGGTTTCTCCGGTGGTGAAAAGAAGCGCAATGAAATCCTGCAGTTGCTCATGCTTGAGCCGACTTTTGCACTCTTGGATGAGATTGACTCAGGTCTGGATATCGATGCTCTTAAGGTTGTGTCCAAAGGGGTTAATGCTATGCGCGGTGAAGGCTTTGGTGCTATGATTATCACCCACTACCAACGCCTACTCAACTATATCACTCCAGATGTGGTTCATGTTATGATGGATGGTAAAGTCGTTCTTTCTGGCGGTCCAGAATTGGCAGTCCGCTTGGAGAAAGAAGGCTATGCTAAATTGGCTGAAGAGTTGGGCTTCACCTATACCGAAGAAGCCTAGTCAAACATTCTTTTGACTTTGATAAAAGATAGGAGAATGACATGACTAAAGAATTAATTCAAGAATTTTCACAGCTACATGCAGAGCCAGACTGGCTCTTTCAACTGCGCCAGCAGGCCTTTGATAAGATTGACCAGTTAGAATTGCCGCGTATTGAGCGGGTTAAATTTCATCGCTGGAATCTGGGTGACGGCCGTATTTCAGAGAGTGAGCCGCTGACAAGTGTTCCAGACTTTACAGCCCTAGATGACAATCTCAAGCTTGTCCAAGTGGGAACTAATACTGTTCTGGAGCAATTGCCGGCTGACTTGGCGGCGCAAGGTGTAATCTTCACAGATTTCCACTCTGCTTTGGAAGAGATTCCAGAGCTGGTAGAGAAGCATTTTATGTCCGCGATCAAGTATGATGAGGACAAATTGGCAGCTTACCACACGGCCTATTTCAACAGCGGTGCGGTTCTTTATGTACCGGACAATGTTGAGATTGACCAGCCGATTGAAGGAATTTTTTATCAGGACGGCGAAAGCGATGTTCCTTTTAACAAGCATATTTTGATTATCGCAGGCAAGCATTCCAAGGTTAACTACTTGGAACGCTTAGAAACTTACGGCGAGGGCTCTGTTCCAGTAACAGCCAATATCACTGTTGAAGTCATTGCTCAGGCTGGTGCTCAGATTAAGTTTTCTGCTATTGACCGCTTGGGCGAAAATGTAACGGCTTATATCAGCCGTCGCGGTAAGCTGGACAATGATGCCATGATTGACTGGGCTATCGGCGTTATGAACGAAGGCAATGTCGTGGCTGACTTTGACAGCGACCTCTATGGCAAGGGTAGCCATGCGGATATGAAGGTGGTAGCTCTCTCAAGCGGTAAGCAGGTTCAAGGGATTGACACCCGCGTAACTAACTATGGCTGCAACTCTATCGGAAATATCCTGCAGCACGGGGTCATCCTAGAAAAAGGAACCCTGACCTTCAATGGTATCGGTCATATTATCAAAGGGGCTAAGGGAGCAGACGCCCAGCAGGAAAGTCGGGTTCTTATGCTGTCTGATCAAGCGCGCTCAGATGCTAATCCAATCCTCTTGATTGATGAAAACGATGTGACAGCTGGTCACGCAGCTTCTATCGGTCAGGTAGATCCAGAGGATATGTATTACCTCATGAGTCGGGGCCTTGATAAGGCGACGGCTGAACGCTTGGTCGTGCGCGGCTTCTTGGGCTCAGTGATTGTGGAAATCCCTGTTAAGGAAGTCCGTGATGAAATGATTGAAAATATCGATATTATTCTCGCAAAAAGATAAAAAGCTGGGCCTTGTCCCGTGTAAGTAGATAGGAGTCTTCATGTCTGGATTTAATGCAGAAGCAATCAAGCAAGATTTTCCCATTTTGGACCAAATTGTCAATGATGAGCCTTTGGTTTATTTGGATAATGCGGCGACAACCCAGAAACCCAAGCAGGTGCTGGCAGCTATCGAAGACTATTATCTTAGAGACAATGCCAACGTCCACCGCGGTGTGCATACGCTAGCCGAACGGGCGACGGCAGCTTATGAAGCAGCCAGGGAAAGAGTGCGTTCTTTTATCAATGCATCCTCTAGCAGAGAAGTCCTATTTACACGAGGAACCACGACGAGTCTCAATTGGGTGGCTCAGTTTGCAGCTGAAAGGCTGCAGCCTGGTGATGAAGTGATGATTTCTATCATGGAGCACCATTCCAATGTCATTCCCTGGCAGGCAGCTTGTAGGAAGACCGGAGCCAAGTTAGTCTATGTCTATCTCAAGGATGGTGCTCTGGATATGGAGGATTTCCGTGCCAAGCTCAATGAGCGGACCAAGTTGGTCTCTCTGGCTCATGCTTCTAATGTCCTCGGTGTCATCAATCCCATCAAGGAGATTGCCCAGCTGGTTCATCAGCAAGGAGCGCTTTTGGTGGTGGATGGGGCTCAATCCATTCCACACATGAAGATTGATGTGCAGGATTTGGATGTGGACTTTTTCGCCTTTTCGGGACATAAGATGGCAGGTCCAACTGGTATCGGGGTACTCTATGGCAAGGAAGAACTGCTAGAGAAGATGTCACCGGTCGAGTTTGGCGGCGAAATGATTGATTTTGTCTATGAGCAGGAAGCGACATGGAAGGAGCTTCCTTGGAAGTTTGAGGCTGGAACTCCGAATATGGCAGGAGCAATCGGTCTTGCGGCGGCCATTGATTATTTGGAAGACTTGGGCATGGATGCCATTGCTCAGCATGAGCAGGACCTGATTGCCTACGTATTTCCTAAGCTGCAGGCAGTGGAAGGTTTGACCATTTATGGCTCTCAGGATTTGGCCCAGCGATCAGGTGTGATTGCCTTTAACCTGGATGGTCTCCATCCGCATGATGTCGCGACGGCTCTAGACTACGAAGGAGTAGCTGTTCGGGCGGGTCACCATTGTGCCCAGCCTTTGCTCACCTATCTACAGGTGTCAGCGACTGTGCGGGCTAGCTTTTATATCTACAATACCTATGCAGATTGTGACAAGCTGGTAGATGCTTTAGAAAAGACAAAGGAGTTTTTCAATGGTGCTTTCTAAGTTAGACAGTCTTTACAAGGCGGTTGTGACGGACCACTCGGCTCACCCCCATCATCATGGTAAGCTGGAAGATGCAGAGCAAGTAGTTCTCAATAATCCGACCTGTGGTGATGTCATCAGCCTGTCTGTGAAGTTTAATGCGGAAGATAAGATTGAGGATATTGCCTTTGTAAATTCTGGCTGTACCATCTCAACGGCTTCGGCCAGCATGATGACGGATGCGGTTCTGGGCAAGACAAAAGAGCAGGCGCTGGAATTAGCAGAGGTCTTCTCGCAGATGGTTCAGGGCCAGGAAGACAGTCGCCAGAAAGAATTGGGAGATGGAGCCTTTTTAGCAGGCGTTGCCAAATTCCCGCAGCGAATTAAGTGTGCGACCTTGGGTTGGAATGCCCTCAAGCGAGCAATTGAAGAAGATAAAAAGTAAGAATGTGAAAGGAAATTATGTCAGAAGAAAGAGTAGAACCAAAACCGATTGATCTCGGTGAGTACAAGTTTGGTTTCCATGACGATGTTGAACCTGTCCTCTCGACAGGGAAAGGGCTGAATGAAGCGGTCATTCGTGAGCTTTCTGCAGCCAAGGATGAACCAGAGTGGATGCTGGATTTCCGCCTCAAATCCTACGAAGCTTTCAAGAAGATGCCGATGCAGACTTGGGGGCCGGATTTGTCGGAAATTAATTTTGATGACTTGATTTATTACCAAAAGGCCTCTGATAAGCCTGCTAGAAGCTGGGATGAAGTGCCTGAGAAGATTAAGGAAACTTTTGAGAAAATTGGGATTCCAGAAGCGGAGCGGGCCTACCTGGCTGGTGCGGCGGCCCAGTATGAGTCTGAAGTGGTTTATCACAATATGAAGGAAGAGTTCCAAAAGCTTGGGATCGTCTTTACGGATACCGACTCAGCCCTTAAGGAATACCCAGAGCTCTTCAAACAGTATTTTGCTAAGCTGGTCCCTCCAACAGATAACAAGCTAGCAGCTCTCAACTCCGCCGTCTGGTCTGGTGGTACCTTTATCTATGTGCCAAAAGGCGTTAAGGTAGATGTTCCTTTGCAGACTTATTTCCGGATTAACAATGAAAATTCGGGTCAGTTTGAGCGGACTTTGATTATTGTCGATGAGGGCGCTAGCGTCCATTATGTTGAGGGATGTACAGCTCCAACGTATTCTAGTAATAGTCTACATGCTGCGATTGTTGAAATTTTTGCCCTCGATGGGGCCTATATGCGCTACACCACTATTCAAAACTGGTCCGATAATGTCTACAACCTCGTGACCAAGCGGGCGAGGGCTATGAAAGATGCGACGGTTGAGTGGATTGATGGGAACCTTGGTGCAAAAACAACTATGAAGTATCCGTCTGTCTATCTGGACGGACCTGGAGCGCGTGGAACTATGCTTTCTATTGCCTTTGCCAATACCAATCAGCACCAAGATACAGGAGCTAAGATGATTCACAATGCTCCGCATACCAGCTCATCTATCGTGTCTAAGTCCATTGCTAAGGGCGGAGGTAAGGTGGATTACCGCGGTCAAGTGACCTTTGGAAAGAATTCACAGAAATCTGTCAGCCATATTGAGTGTGATACGATTATCATGGATGATATTTCGGCGTCAGATACCATTCCTTTTAATGAAATTCATAACTCTCAAGTGGCTCTGGAGCATGAGGCCAAGGTTTCTAAGATTTCAGAAGAGCAGCTCTACTATCTCATGAGCCGTGGCTTGTCCGAATCCGAAGCAACCGAAATGATTGTCATGGGCTTTGTCGAGCCATTCACCAAAGAACTGCCTATGGAATACGCTGTTGAGCTTAACCGCCTTATTAGCTATGAAATGGAAGGATCAGTTGGGTAAAACTTTAAATCACTGCTTGAAGAACCGCACTGGGAGTTAATATTCAAAGAAGTTTGCTAGTTCTAGTCCAACATTTACAAACCATACAAAACAACCGCGAATCATTTAATTCGCGGCTTTTCTTTATAGTTTCTCGTTGACATAGCGGACAAAGTCATTCCACCAGACCTTGAAGAAAATACTTTTTTCCACCTCTTGACCTGCCACCATTGTGACAGAGGGTGCTTTGTTTTCCAGATAGCCTTGGCCGATTGGTTCAGGGTCGGTATAGGTCAAGGTACCGAGTTCAGTATTTTTTTTCAGCGGAGCTTGGAAGCCTTTTTCGTTGGTGGAAAATTCCACTTTGTGTTCCGCCTGATTGGCGATGCGTTCAATGATAGTGAAGTCCTTACTAGCAACGGCTGGCACGGTTTTTTGTTTTCCGTCAATAACGGTTGAATGGCTTTTATTGTAGGCTTCACCCTCGGCCACAATGGTCGTCTGGGTGAAGTTTTGCGAAACATAGTTCATCAAAGACGCTGTGGCTACAAACCGTGCGTAAGGGTCTCTGTCAGTTTGCTCAACGTCCAGCACAACAGTAATCATGCGGATGCCATTTTCAGTAGTCGTTGCAACAAAGGAAGAGCCTCCCTTATCAGAAGAGCCGGCTTTAAGTCCGTCTACACCTGAGCGGAAGTTGGACTGGTTTTCCAGCATGAAGTTATAATTTTCCAGACTCGTCCCTGCAATTTTGGCTGTAGACTTGGACGTGATGTCTGTGACTTGAGGGAAGACCATAATCAGATGCCGGCTGATAACAGCCAAGTCGTAGGCGCTGAATTTATTTTCAGTATCCTTATTTTTTTTAGCTGTGCTAGCTGAGGCAGTGTAGTCAGTTTCTTCAGATGCGTATTCTAGAAGAAGAGTATTTAGCCCTGTGGAGTTCACAATAGTTGCATCTTTGATTCCCCATTCTTTGAGCTTGGCTTTCATCATTTGGACGAAATTTTCTTCGCTGCCCCCAACCTTCTCAGCCAAGGCAATCGTAGCACTGTTGGCGCTGGACATCAAGGAGGCGGCAATCAAGTCCTTGACTTTGTAACGTCTGGCTTCCAAAGGGACATTACTGATATTTGGATTAGCTGTCAGATTGTAGGCGTAGTCTGAAATATCAACATAGGTATCGGCAGTCAGATCTCCTCTGTCAATGGCTTCGTAGACCAGATAGACGGTCAAAAGATTGGTGATAGAGCCGACTTCAATTGGAGTATTAGCATCTTTTTCGTAGAGAATCTTTCCGGAAGTAGCATCCACGGCCATTGCACTTTTAGCGGCAATGTTGTAATCATCTGCTGCAACTTTGCTGGCGGTCATTCCGACCAAAACTAGTAAACATAGGAATAATCGTTTCATTTCTTTCCCCTAAAACAAGATATAACCATTGTATCATAAAATTCTCTTTTCTTTTACAAATCAAGGATAATAAAATATTATAAGATAAATGTAAAGAAAAGTAGAACAATCTCCTTTAAGAGATTTTTTATAAAAATATCTTTCGAAAAAATCTCACAAAATAGAAAAATATTTGAAATAATACAGTTAAACGAACTGAAAAATAGAAAATTATTATTTTTTTACATAAAGCGTTTGTTTTTATAAAAAAATATTGTATAATAATACAATATAAATTGCGAAGGAGAATGCTCATGAAAAAATCTAAATGGTTGGCTATTACTGGACTGACAGTCTTATCAACACTGATTTTAGCTGCTTGTGGAAGCTCTAGTGCAAGCAATACCTATTCTTATGTCTATTTGAGTGACCCTGATACTTTGGACTATGTAAACTCTAATCGGGCAACGACTTCTGATGTGGCTTCAAATCTGGTCGATGGTCTTTTGGAAAATGACAAGTATGGTAATCTGGTTCCATCTATTGCGGAAGACTGGACTGTTTCAAAGGATGGTCTGACCTATACCTATAAGCTTCGTAAAGATGCTAAATGGTACACTTCAGATGGAGAGGAATATGAAAGTGTCAAAGCCCAGGACTTTGTCACTGGTTTGAAACACGCAGCAGATGAAAAATCAGAAGCCCTTCCAATCGTCCAAAGCTCTATCAAAGGCTTGGATGCCTATGTCAAGGGTGAGTCAAATGACTTTTCGACTGTTGGCGTCAAGGCTGTCGATGACTATACGGTCGAGTACACTCTTAACCAGCCAGAAAGTTATTGGAATTCCAAGACGACTATGGGGATTCTCTTTCCGATTAACAAAGAATTTTTGGAATCAAAAGGAAAAGATTTTGGTACTGTAAAACCTTCCTCTATTCTTTATAATGGTCCTTATATTCTGAAGGCTTTCACTTCTAAGTCTGTCATTGAATACGCTAAAAATCAGAACTACTGGGATAAGGACAATGTCAAGGTCGAAAATATAAAACTGACTTATTTTGATGGTTCAGATCAGGAATCTTTGATTCGCAACTTCTCAGACGGAGCCTATTCTCAAGCACGGCTTTATCCGACAAGTTCTAACTACGCTTCTGTTGAAAAGCAATACAAAGACAATATTATCTACACACCACAGAACTCGACTAGCTATTTCTTTAGCTTCAATCTGAATCGTAAGGCTTATAATCATTCGTCTAAGACCACAGATGCTCAAAAGACATCGACTACAGCGGCTATTCAAAATAAAGACTTCCGTCAGGCGATTAACTTTGCCTTTGACAGGACATCTTTTGGAGCTCAGATGAATGGTAAAGATGGAGCGACTAAACTCATCCGTAGCTTGCTAGTTCCTCCTAGCTTCGTGCAGGTTGATGGCAAAGACTTTTCAGATGTTGTAGAGAGCAAACTCCCCACATACGGCGATGAGTGGAGCGGTGTTAAGCTGACAGATGCCCAAGACAGCATCTACAATGCTGACAAGGCCAAGGCAGAGTTTGCTAAGGCTAAGGAAGCCTTGCAAGCAGAAGGTGTTGAATTCCCTATCCATATTGATGTTCCTGTGGATCAGACTGACAAAGTCTTAGTACAGCGGACCAACTCTTTCAAACAGTCTGTTGAAGCAGCGCTCGGGCAGGATAATGTCGTTATTGATGTTCAGCAAATGTCCACAGATGATTATGATAACTCTGCCTACTTTGCAGAAACAGCAGCTCAGAAAGACTACGATCTCAACATGTCTGGCTGGTCAGCAGATTATCAAGACCCATCAACTTATCTGAATATTTTCAACCCAGAAACTGGTGATATTCTGGATAATATAGGCTTAGAAAAAGGGAAAAATCAAGATATCGTCAATAAAGTCGGCTTGAACGAATACAAAGAGTTATTGGATGAGGCAGATAAGGAAAAACAAGATACCGACGCTCGTTATACCAAATACGCAGCAGCTCAAGCTTGGCTGACGGATAGCTCCATTGTTATTCCTAGTGTTTCTGCGGGTGGTTCACCAGTTGTTCAGAAGGTCGTGCCATTTACCAAGTCTTACTCTTATGTCGGAATCAAAGGAGATGTCTATGTCTTTAAGAACATGGAACTCCAAAATGATATTGTGACAACCAAAGACTACGAAGCTGCTCTTAAGAAATGGGAAAAAGAAAAGGAAGCATCCAATAAAAAAGCTCAAGAAGAGCTAGAAAAACACATCAAATAAGGTTCTGAACCGCGAACTTTTGACTCTTTACAAACAGTTTGGAATCAAAAGTTTGTAAATACGATAAAGCGAGACTGAGACATTTTGTCCCAGTCTCTTTTTAATATGACTCTCTATTACATTGAAGCGTTTACATCCTGTCGCAGAAGTGCTATAATGAAAGTAATCTTAATGAAAACTGGAGGAAGTTTATGAAAACATCTAAGTTAGCTGCAGCTGCTGGGCTTGTCATTCTCTCTGCAGGTGTTTTGGCGGCCTGTTCGTTTGGCGGCTCCAATTCATCTGGGAAAAACTATAGCTATGTTTATACCGCAGATCCAGATACGCTGGATTACACTGTGTCCAATAAGCGGGCAACCAATGAGATTATGGCTAATGTAGTGGATGGTTTGCTGGAAAGCGATAAGTATGGTAACTTAGTGCCCTCTCTAGCGGAAGATTGGACCGTTTCAAAAGATGGTCTAACCTATACTTATAAGCTTCGTGAGGGAGTGAAATGGTATACTTCAGATGGTGAAGAGTATGCAGATGTGACTGCTAAGGACTTTGTGACCAGTCTGAAGCATGCCGCAGACAGCAAGTCTGATGGTCTCTATATCGTTCAAAAATCCATTAAAGGCTTGGACGACTATGTCAATGGTAAAAAAACTGATTTCTCTCAAGTGGGTGTCAAGGCAGTGGATGATTCTACTGTTCAATACACTCTCAATCAGCCAGAAAGTTTCTGGAATTCTA
The DNA here is from genome assembly GCF_031142805.1 of Streptococcus sp. IsoGale022. NCBI lineage: Bacteria > Bacillati > Bacillota > Bacilli > Lactobacillales > Streptococcaceae > Streptococcus > Streptococcus sp. IsoGale022. Next base: position 32,193 of record NZ_JAKZJI010000023.1, read on the forward strand.
AGACAACCATGGGGATTCTTTTCCCAATTAACGAAGAATTTCTGAAATCAAAAGGCGACAAGTTTGCTCAGGGAACGGATCCGACCAGTGTCCTCTATAACGGTCCGTTTATCTTGAAATCTATCACTTCAAAATCTCAAATTAACTTAGAGAAAAATCCAAACTATTGGGATAAGGAAAAGGTAAAAATTGACACTGTCAAATTCTCTTACTATGATGGTCAAGATACAGAATCTCTGGTGCGTGGCTTCTCTGACGGCAATTACACCATTGCTCGTCTTTTCCCAAATAGTTCCAACTTTGCCAGCGTGAAGAAACAGTACGGCGATAACATCGTCTACACACCTCAAGGTTCAGGAACCTTCTTTGTCACAACTAATATTGACCGTCAGGCTTACGAGCATACTTCTAAGACAACGGATGCACAGAAATCTTCCACTAAGAAAGCACTGCTCAATAAAGATTTTCGTCAGGCTCTGCTTTTTGCCTTTGACCGTACTGCCTATTCTGCACAAACCAATGGCGAAGAAGCAGCAGACAAACAACTTCGTAATACCTTTGTTCCGCCAACCTTTGTACAAGCTAATGGTAAAGAGTTCGGCAGCATTGTAGAAGAAAATCTGGCTAGCTACGGTGATGAGTGGAAGGGAGTCAAATTAGACGACGCTCAGGATGGTCTTTATAATCCAGAAAAAGCCAAGGCAGAATTTGCCAAAGCTAAGGAAGCGCTGCAGGCAGAAGGAGTAGAATTCCCTATTCATCTGGATATTCCGGTTAGCTCAGCAGATACCAATGGTGTTAAGGGTGTTCAGTCACTGAAGCAGTCTATTGAAGCTAATCTTGGCTCTGACAATGTGGTGATTGACATTCAGCAGATGACAGATGATGAGTTGAATAACATCACCTACTTTGCGAACTCTGCATCTCAAGAAGACTGGGACTTGAATAATAATCTCGGCTGGAGCCCAGATTATAACGATCCATCTTCTTATCTGGAAATCACTGGCTCTAAGACTGGTGAGAATGTTGACAGCTACTTTGGTTTTGACCCTGGAACAGATAATGCAGCAGCTAAAGAGGCCGGCTTTGAAGAGTATGACAAGCTTTTAGAAGATGCAGCTTCAGAAAACGAGGATATTAACAAACGTTACGAAAAGTATGCTGCAGCTCAGGCTTGGCTGACAGACAGTGCCCTGTTGATGCCGGCATGGTCATCTGGTGCAACACCAAGTGTCCGTAAGGTTGTTCCATTCTCAGGTCCATTTGCTTGGACTGGAAACAAGGGTGAATACAGCTTTAAATATGTTGAAATCCAAGATAAACCAATAACGACTAAAGAATATGAAAAAGCACGTGAAAAATGGGCAAAGGAAAAGGAAGAATCCAACAAAAAAGCTCAAGAAGAACTCGCAGAACATATCAAATAAAGCAAGAAAATCCCATTGTAGCAACAGTGGGATTTTTGATGATTTTAGAGTCGAAATGGGTCAGGTTGAGGTTGTCTAGTCCTAGATAATAAACATCCGAGAAAAGCAATTGCATAAACATCTTAGGCTGCTAGTGAGCTAACTTAATATTCTGAAAATTTATTTTACTTTTAGTACTATCTATGCTATAATCTTAATTAAATCTAAAAATCTAAAAGATGGAGAAACCCATATGAAACAAAGCAAAGTCCTTGCACTTGCAGGAGTAACACTTCTTGCGGCTGGAATTCTTACAGCTTGCTCAGGCTCCAAGTCAAACACAAACTCAGGCAGCTCTACGACCTTTAATTATATCTACGAAACAGACCCTGAAAACTTGAACTATCTTACTTCAAGTAAGGCTGCGACAACAGACTTGACAGCCAATGTCATTGATGGTTTATTAGAAAATGACCAATATGGAAACTTAGTTCCTTCAATGGCAGAAGACTGGATTGTATCTCAAGATGGGAAGACTTATACTTATAAGCTTCGCAAAGATGCTAAGTGGTATACTTCCGAAGGTGAAGAGTACGCAGATGTGACAGCAGAAGACTTTGTTACAGGTCTTAAGTATGCGTCAGACAATAAATCTGAAACACTGTACTTGGTTCAGGATTCTGTTAAAGGGCTTAAGGACTATATTTCTGGGAAGATTGATTTCTCAGAAGTAGGGATCAAAGCAGTTGATGATCATACCGTTGAGTATACTCTTAATGAGCCAGAAAGTTTCTGGAACTCTAAGACTACAATGGGGATTCTCTATCCAGTAAACAAAGACTTTTTGAAAAACCAAGGCGATAAGTTCGCTCAAGCAACTGATCCTACAAGCTTGCTTTACAACGGACCTTTCTTGCTCAAATCATTGACTTCAAAATCTGAAATTCAATTTGAAAAGAATCCTAATTATTGGGACAAAGAAAATGTTCACGTAGATACAGTCAAGCTCTCTTTCTATGATGGACAAGATCAAGGGAAACTAGCTGATCAGTTCAGTCAAGGGGCTTTGACAACAGCGAGACTCTTCCCAACTAGTGCGACTTATGAAAAGGTTGAAAAAGACTTTAAAGATAATATCGTCTATACTCCTCAGGATGCCTCAACTTTCTTGGTAGGTACAAACATTGATCGTCAGTCTTACAACCATACTGCTAAGACGTCAGAAGCTCAAAAGACTTCAACTAAGAAAGCCTTGCTTAACAAGGACTTCCGTCAGGCTTTGACCTTTGCCTTCAATCGTGAGTCTTATGCATCTCAGATTAATGGTAAAGACGGAGCAGACAAACTTCTTCGCAATCTTTACGTCCCACCTACATTTGTGCAAGCTGGTGACAAGTCCTTTGGTGACTTAGTTAAGGAAAAAGTCGTAACCTATGGCGACGAATGGAAAGATGTGGACTTCTCAGATGGCCAAGATGGCTTCTATAACGAGAACAAAGCCAAGGCTGAATTTGAAAAAGCAAAAGAAGCTTTGAAAGCCGATGGCGTAGAATTCCCAATCCATCTGGACATTCCGGTTGATCAAACAGCTACTTCTAAAGTACAGCGCGTTCAATCCCTCAAGCAATCTATTGAAAAGACTTTGGGAACAGATAATGTTGTGATTGATGTTCACCAATTGTCTAAAGATGAAGTGACCAACATTACCTTGTTTGCTCCTTCTGCTGCTGAAGAGGACTGGGATATTTCAGACAATGTCGGCTGGTCTCCTGACTATCAAGACCCATCTACCTATCTGGATGTTATCAAACCTGGTGGTGAGAATACAAAGACCTTCTTAGGATTTGACGGCACCGATAATGCTGCAGCAAAACAAGTTGGTTTGGATGAATATACCAAACTAGTTGAAGAAGCTGGAGCAGAGAAGATGGATCTCAACAAGCGCTACGAAAAATATGCGGCAGCTCAGGCTTGGCTAACTGATAGTGCTTTGTTGATTCCGGTAACTTCTAGAACTGGCCGTCCAACCTTGACTAAGGTAGTACCATTCTCAGCACCGTTTGCTTGGTCTGGTGCTAAGGCGCGTGAAGCAGCAAGTTATAAGTACATGAAGTTGCAGGATGAGACCGTAACGACAAAAGATTATAATAGCGCTCAGGAAAAATGGAATAAAGAACGTGTGGAATCTAATAAAAAAGCTCAAGAAGAATTAGCAGACCACGTGAAATAAGCTTGCTAAGAGAACTTTCTCTAATAGAGGAGAAAGTTCTTTTGGAATTTAAAGGAAACGATAAATGAAAAAATATATTTTTATGCGTATTTTACGCTCAATTGTGTCGATTTTCTTGGTGACGACCCTGACTTATGCCATTATCTATACCATGGTGCCAAGAAGGTTGATTTTCAAGCAGGATCCTAACTATAATAAAATAGCGACCAATAAAGATAAAAAAGCTAACTATGAAAACACCATCTTTGAGCGGATGGGTTACATTGACTATTATGATACTAAGGAACTACAGGAGAAAGCCAGCAAGGAAGATCCCTCTGTTACAACAGAAGCTACAGAAGCAAACAAGAAGATTTATCAGAATTATATTGATAAACTTGGCAATGGCTGGAAATTGCAGAAATTCCCACTGAGCGGAGAATTCTATGCTGTACGTGAAGTGCCTGTTTATGAGCGTGTCTTTGAGTTCTATGCTAATTTGATTCAAATTGATCATCCAAATGTTATTCAAGATGAGGAAAATCCAAACCTAGAGCGTTATATCCGGTTTGAAAATGATCCTTCTGTTGGCTGGTCTCTTGTGGGTTCTGGTACTAAGCATAAGTATCTGCTGTACTTTAATGGTCAGTTCCCATTTGTTCATCAGAACTTTATTACCTTTAATTTAGGTAATTCTTATCCGACCTATGCTAATATCCCTGTTCTGCAGGTTATTACGCAAGGACAAGGACAGACTAAGTCTTCCGAAGTTCAATTTCCAACAGGCAAAAAGACATCGTCTGTTAACATTTACTCTCGTACCTATAAGACGCCAAGTAAAGCCGATTCACAGGACATTGCTAAGTTTGGTAAGGGAGATGCCTATACAGCGACTCAAAGCAACTATCAAAATCCTTCCATGATTACCAGCTCAGCCATTATTGGTTTGATTGGTGTGGCCCTGTCTTATTTGATTGCTATACCGCTTGGTTCCTACATGGCTCGACTCAAGAATACATGGTTTGATAGCATTTCCACAGCAGGTTTGACCTTTATGATGTCACTGCCAACCATCGCCTTGGTCTACATTGTCCGTTTGGCGGGGTCTGCCGTTGGTCTGCCAGATTCCTTCCCAATCTTGGGAGCGGGAGATTGGCGTTCTTATGTCCTGCCAGCTGTTATTCTAGGGCTTTTGAGTGCTCCTTGGACAGCTGTTTGGATTCGCCGGTATATGATTGACCTTCAGTCTCAGGACTTTGTCCGCTTTGCGCGTGCTAAGGGTCTCTCAGAAAAAGAAATTTCTAATAAGCACATCTTTAAAAATGCTATGGTGCCACTGGTATCTAGTATCCCAGCTTCAATCGTCGGAGTTATTGCCGGTGCAACCTTGACAGAAACAGTCTTTGCTTTCCCTGGTATGGGTAAGATGCTGATTGATTCCGTTAAGGCATCCAATAACTCTATGGTTGTTGGTCTTGTATTCATCTTCACATGTCTGTCTATCTTTGCCCTCTTGCTGGGTGATATTCTGATGACTGTACTGGACCCACGTATCAAGTTAACATCAAAAGGAGGTAAATAATGGCTACAATTGATAAAAGCAAATTCCAATTTGTCAAACGTGACGATTTTGCCTCTGAAACGATTGATGCTCCAGCCTACTCTTACTGGAAATCAGTCATGCGTCAATTTTTGAAAAAGAAATCCACCATTACCATGCTGGGAATTTTGATTGCCATTATTCTCATGAGCTTCATTTATCCTATGTTTTCAGACTTCGACTTTAATGACGTGAGTAAGGTAAACGACTTTAGCATGCGTTATATCAAGCCAAGTGCTCAGTACTGGTTTGGAACAGATAGTAATGGTAAGTCTCTCTTTGATGGTGTTTGGTTTGGTGCTCGTAACTCCATTCTTATTTCGATTATTGCGACAGTTATTAATCTGGCTATCGGAGTGATTATCGGCGGTATCTGGGGAATTTCCAAAACAGTTGACCGCGTCATGATGGAAGTCTACAATATCATTTCAAATATCCCAGCCCTCTTGATTGTCATCGTCTTGACTTACTCTATCGGTGCTGGCTTCTGGAATCTGATTTTTGCCATGACGATTACTGGTTGGGTCGGTATTGCCTACACTATCCGTGTGCAGATTATGCGCTATCGGGATTTGGAATACAACCTTGCCTCTCGTACTCTTGGTACACCGACTCTCAAGATTGTTACGAAGAACATTATGCCGCAGTTGGTATCTGTTATCGTGACTACCACTTCACAGATGCTGCCAAGCTTTATCTCTTACGAAGCCTTTCTGTCCTTCTTTGGATTAGGTCTTCCTGTAACAGTGCCAAGTTTGGGACGCTTGATTTCAGATTATTCTCAAAACGTGACGACCAATGCCTACCTCTTTTGGATTCCGCTCACAACCTTGATTTTGGTATCCCTCACTTTCTTCGTAGTTGGTCAAAACTTAGCCGACGCCAGCGATCCACGTACACATAGATAGGAGTAAATATGACAAAGAATGAAAATGTAATATTGACTGCTCGCGATATTGTCGTGGAATTCGATGTTCGCGATCGTGTCTTAACCGCCATTCGCGGTGTCTCATTGGACTTGATTGAGGGCGAAGTACTGGCTATTGTTGGTGAATCAGGCTCAGGAAAGTCTGTATTGACCAAGACCTTTACGGGTATGTTAGAAGAAAACGGCCGTGTAGCTCAAGGAACCATTGACTACCGTGGCAAAGATTTGACGACTCTTCGCACCAACAAGGATTGGGAACCAATTCGCGGTGCAAAAATTGCGACTATCTTCCAAGATCCGATGACGAGCTTGGATCCGATTAATACTATTGGAAGTCAAATCACAGAAGTCATTATCAAGCACCAAGGGAAGTCAGCTAAAGAAGCTAAAAAAATGGCTATTGATTACATGAGCAAGGTCGGGATTCCAGATGCGGAAAAGCGTTTCGAGGAATATCCTTTCCAATACTCAGGTGGTATGCGTCAGCGGATTGTTATTGCAATTGCCTTGGCTTGCCGTCCGGATATCCTTATCTGTGATGAGCCGACAACGGCCCTTGACGTAACCATTCAAGCACAGATTATTGACTTGCTCAAATCCTTGCAGCAAGAGTATCATTTCACAACCATCTTTATTACGCATGACCTTGGAGTTGTAGCTAGTATTGCAGATAAGGTTGCGGTCATGTATGCTGGTGAGATTATCGAATACGGTACAGTTGAAGAAATTTTCTACGAGCCAAAACATCCTTACACATGGAGCTTGCTATCCAGCTTGCCTCAGTTGGCAGATGCGAATGGAGCCCTCTACTCGATTCCTGGAACGCCTCCGTCTCTTTATTCACCAATCAAAGGGGATGCCTTTGCTTTGCGCTCTGACTATGCCATGTCAATTGACTTTGAAGAAGCAGCGCCGGCTTTCAATGTATCTGATACACATTGGGCTAAGACTTGGTTGCTCCATGAAGATGCGCCTAAGGTTCATAAGCCAGAGATTATCGAAAACTTACATGAAAAAATTCGTTCAAAAATGGGCTTCAATCAATTAGAAGCTTAGGAGGAAGGAAATGACTGAAAAATTAGTTGAAATTAAAGATTTAGAAATTTCCTTCGGCGAAGGAAGTAAGAAATTTGTAGCAGTAAAAAATGCAAATTTCTTCATCAATAAGGGGGAAACTTTCTCTCTTGTAGGAGAATCAGGTTCTGGTAAGACTACTATTGGTCGAGCTATTATCGGCCTTAATGATACCAGTGCAGGTGATATCTTCTACGAAGGCAAAAAGATTAATGGGAAAAAGTCTAAAGCAGAAGAAGCGGACTTGATTCGTAAGATTCAGATGATTTTCCAAGACCCAGCTGCCAGTCTGAATGAGCGTGCAACTGTTGATTACATCCTTTCTGAGGGGCTCTATAATTACCATTTGTTTGACAGTGAAGAAGACCGTCAAAGAAAAGTGAAAGATATCATCAATGAAGTTGGCTTGTTGGCTGAGCATTTAACTCGCTATCCTCATGAATTCTCTGGTGGACAGCGTCAGCGGATTGGGATTGCTCGCGCTTTGGTCATGCAACCAGATTTCGTAATTGCAGATGAGCCTATCTCTGCCTTGGACGTGTCTGTTCGAGCTCAGGTTCTGAATCTTTTGAAAAAATTCCAAAAAGAATTAGGTTTGACATATCTCTTTATTGCCCATGATCTTTCGGTGGTCCGTTTTATTTCTGATCGTATCGCTGTTATTTATAAGGGTGTTATTGTAGAGGTTGCTGAGACAGAGGAGTTGTTCAACCATCCGGTCCATCCCTACACACAATCCTTGCTCTCGGCGGTTCCCATCCCAGATCCAATCTTAGAGCGTAAAAAAGTGTTGAAGGTTTATGATCCTGAACAGCACGATTATTCTGTTGATAAACCAGAAATGGCAGAGATTCGTCCAGGACACTACGTCTGGGCTAATAAAGCTGAGCTTGAAAAGTATAAACAAGAACAAGAATAGAAAAAAATGTCCGAAAGGGCATTTTTTGCGCATTTAAAAAAGATATAGAATGTAGATTAATCGACCAGCCAAAAAGGTATGTAATATCATCCACTAACTTAAAAACAATAATTTTTTAAAAAAAGGTCAAAAAAGGTATTGACAGGAGGCGGGTATAGGTGATATACTAATATAGTTGTCG
>NZ_JAKZJI010000024.1:0-38815 GCF_031142805.1 Streptococcus sp. IsoGale022
CCCTTCGGGGAGATTTTTTATTTTTCACTAGGATTTTAGTCCGAGCTCAAATTGGCTCTCTGGTTTTAGAGACCTTTTTCTATCATCGGCTTTACTCTTTCAAGAATTTTTGGATGGCAGGAGCGGCAGTGATAGCAAATCTTTCGTCGATACGGTGCTCTCCACCTTCTACTGTGACCAGCTCTGCATTTGGAATAGTCTGGCTCGCTTCGACCGCATACTGGTAGGGAACGACTGCATCATCAGTGCCGTGGATAATGAGGGTCGGAGCTGTGATTTTGGCTTGCTCTGCTCGGATGTCAATGTTTAAGGCATCGATCAGATAAATCTTGCCCAGAGTAGTATTGTGGTGTGTCAGACTGTCTGGAAGTTGATCGAAGTCAGGGCTCCCTAGCTCATGATAAGTCGCTTTGGCATCGTCAAAAAGAACGAAAGCTGGAAAGATAAGCAGGAGTTTGTGCACGAGGTCCGGATAAGCAGCAGCATAGAGACTGGCAACGACACCGCCTTGGCTGGCACCGAATAAGCTCATTTTACTTTTATCTACAAAAGCCTCGGAACTCAGCTTGTCCATGACTTGAGTCAAGTCTGTGAGTTCGGTCTTGACCGACATATTCAGCATATCCTGCCCACCGCTTTTCGATTGGCGGCTGCCACCGTAGAAATCAAAGCTGTAAACCAGATAACCTTGCTTTGCCAGCAGCTGGCTGTACATTTCATATTGCTCAAGGGTGTTGTTGAATCCATGTGCGATAACAATAGTCGGTAATTTTTTACTCTTGTAGTCACGAGGAGCAGTAATCTTTCCATAGAGTTGCTTGTCATCGTATGAAATACTGTACTCTTCGGATACGATGTCTTCTGTCGGAGTCAGTTGCTTGTCGCTCTTCTCGCTAGAGGCTGTCTGTGTGGTTTCTGGCTTAGGAGGGGTAGGATTGGCTCTGTTTTGAGAATGCCAGAAGAAAATAGCTAGAGCGGACAAGCTCAGGATGGCTAGAAAAGCCCAAATATATTTCATCGTTCTCTCCTTTCAGTATTTGTAGTATTATAGCGGAAACGAAACTGTTTTACAAGGAGAAAGATTGGCAATAAAGGTCTCAATCTTATAAAAGAAAGACTCCTTTCTCTTTCGGGAAAGGAGTCTTTTTGTCGCTTAGAATAAATCCCAGTCAACTGTTGAAAACTTTTTAGTCTGTTTAATATAAAAATAAGCAAAATGAATTTCTATAGCTAGGGTCAAAATGGTTGCAATACTCACTACTTTCATAGGATTAGAAGCAAAGATTAAAGAGAGAATTAAGGTAGTCAGATAGAGTGCAGCTTGGACAAAGTAGAAACGTTGCGAAAAGCGAAGATAGTGTTTGTTATATGGGCCATTTGCTAGGACAGCTGCTTGGAAAAGGCCGATTCCGATATAAAAGAAGCTGGTCACAAAGAGATGATTGGCTTCAGGACTTAAAAGGAAACTCATCGAAACAGTCATCATAATCAGTCCAATGAAAATAGGATAGTGACTGTAGATCAGAAATATTCCCTTTTGATTAGATGCTTCATCAATAGCATGGTCGAATTGACCAAAGTAAAACAAGAATAGAGAAAGCATGATCATGAAATAAAGAACCGAATAAATAGAGAAATTCTCGATTGTAAAGAAGTTGGCTAGCCCCATAATCATCTCACCAAAAGTGATAATGACTAGAAGGGAGATGCGTTCGATTAAATGGGGAAGATTGATTTGAAAATGCTTGGCCTTTCGAGTCATGATAATGGGCATAATAAAGGTCAGGAGGATACTGAGAACGAAGACATAGATACCAAGGTTGATTGGAAGGAGAGCTGCTAGGTAGACACCAAGAGTTCGAAGCCCAGTCATCCGGAGAAAACCCTTGATACTTTTTCGATTGCTAGCATCTGTTGATTGTCGATAATATTCAACTAGATATTGGAAGAAAAGGGTGAGAGTTAAGGTACCAACGGCCCAACAGAAGGGGTGGAAATATACTTGCCAATCATGGCCGATCATATTTGAAATGAAGAGCAGGAGGCCCATATTGATAAACATGATCACCATGTTAAATAAAGAGTTCTTCCCATAGCGATTGGTATAAACGGTCTGAATCATCCAGGAATTGACAAGGACCAAAAGAGACATGAAAAAATCAAAGAGAGAACTCCAAGTCAAAATTCCGTTATGGAGATGGTGAATGAGGGCAGTTGTTTTTGAAATGGCAAATACCAGAACCAGGTCATAAAATAGCTCTGAAAATTCTACCCGTTTGTGTTTGATAAGGTTTGTCATAGTAGGTTCTTTCTAGTTAAGATGTAACAATTTATTATAACAGAAAACAGCAATGAAAGAGAAGGATATTCTTTAATGACTTTATGTGGCGTAAATTGTCAAAGTCTTGTCTTCTTTTGTCATGTACTTGTCGGCTTCTGTCTTGTATAATAGTCTCATAAATTAAATGAAATAAAGAGGAAATCATCATGTCAAACAAAAAAGTTATCTTAGTTACAGGCGCTTCATCAGGTATGGGGAAACTTTCAGCCCAAGACCTTATCAAAGCTGGTCACACCGTTTACGCTGTTGCTCGTAGTGTCGATAAAATGAAAGACCTTGAAGCACTTGGTGGCCATATCATGAAAATGGACGTAACAAACGAAGAGGATATTGAAAAAGTTGTTGCAAAAGTAATTGAAGAACAAGGTCGCATTGATGTTCTTTGGAATAATGCTGGCTACGGTCTTTATGGCCCTGTCGAAGATCTTTCAATGGAAAAAGCGCAACAACAGTTCGAAGTCAATGTCTACGGTGTAGCCCGCTTGACGAAGAAAGTATTGCCTTATATGCGTAAGCAAAAGGATGGTCTTATCATCAATACGTCATCAATGGGTGGTAAAATCTACACACCACTGGGTGCTTGGTACCATGCTTCAAAACACGCCATTGAAGGTTTTAGTGACTGTCTCCGTATGGAAGTCAAGGAGTTTGGCATCAAGGTGGTTGTTTTAGAACCTGGAGCGATCAATACTGGTTTTAACGCAGCAGTTGGTCAAAACTTCTCTCATGAATCTAAAAATGGAGCATATAGTCGTTTGGTGAACGCTTATATCAAAGCTATGGAGAACAACCCAACACCAGGGTCTAAGCCAGAAGTCATCTCACGTACAGTTCTCAAAATCATCAATGCTCGTAACCCTAAAACACGCTATCTTGTTGGCCGTGGAGCCAAGCTCTTGGTAGGAATCCGTCGCATCTTTGGAGATAAATTCTTTGATCGCATGATGTTAATGACTTTCCGTTAATAGAATGGAGAAAGCTTATGCGCCTTAGTCTCAGTCAACAGTATATTGAAAATTTAAGCCTTATGGGCCTGGATCTGAAAACGATTCTGGAATTGGCTAATCTACCAGATAGCACCTGGAAAGAGGAAATGAATCTCTCAACTCTGGACTATTATCATCTGTTAATGGCTTTTGATCAGGTGGCCAATGATGAGCAAATAATAGCCATGAGCCGTATCAAGGACATTCAAATGTTTATGCCTCCTTTTTTCGCGGCCCTATCCTCTAAAAACGGTTTGGCTGCGATAGAGCATTTTGCCAAATACAAGAAGATTACAGGTCCGATTGTTGTGAATATGGAAGTCTTTGATGACCTTGTCCGTGTAAGCTATCGTTATGATTATCCAGGGTTAGACCTGCCTCGCTTTGCAGTCCTCAATGAACAGTTGTTGTTGCTTGATTTGATTCGGACGGGAACGGGAGAAGAGATTGTCCCAGTGCATGTCGGGACTCCTTATTCTTATGAGGATGCCAGTGTTCGTATTTTTGGATGCCAAGTGGAAGTAATGGAAGGGAATGAACTGGTCTTTAAAAAAGCTGACTTAGAGAAGCCTTTCCTCACAGCAAATAATGTCATGTTAGACTACCTAGAACCTCAACTCAAGGAACGCTTAGCAGAAGCAATGACCAGTGAAAGTTTCACAGGGATTGTTCAGCAAAAACTTTACCAGGCTATTCCAAGTGGTTTCTTTACCATTGAAGATATAGCAGCGTCATTAGGCATTAGCAGTCGCACCTTGCAACGCAACTTGACTGCAGAAGGAACCAAATTTAATCAAGAATTGCAAAATGTCCAAAAGATCCTAGCCTTTGGTTATTTCAAAAATCCAGAAATGACAACAGAAGATGTCGCCTATCTGCTAGGTTATTCAGAAGTATCGTCTTTCTCACGAGCCTTTAAAAAGTGGACAGGACAGACCATCTCGGAATATAGAGACCCTTGTAGTCAGAAGAACTGCAGATTTAAAAAATTCGTAAAATCATTCATCAAAGGATTTAGTACTGAGGGTAGAGGCTAAGTCCTTTGATTTTGACTTTAATTCGTTTGTTGTAGTAATTAATGTAGTTGACAATCGCTTTCTTAAGGTCTTCAAGGCACTGAAACTCCTTTTCAAAAACATAAAACATTTCGGGTTTCAAAATGTCAAAGAAAGACTCTATCATGACGTTGTCTGGACTGTTACCCTTGCGTGACATGGACGGCTGCACTTTTTATATTGCTCAAGGGTATTGTTGAAACCATCTTCGATGACAATGGTTGGCAATGTTTTGTTTTGGTAGTCACGAGGAGCGGTAATCACACCGTAGAACACTTTGCCGTCGTATGAAACACTGGATTCCTCGGATACAATGTCTTCTGTCGAAGTCAGCTGATTGACGGATTTCTGGCTAGAAGTTATCTGAGTGTTTTCTGGTCTAGGAAGAGTAGGATTAGATCTGTTTTGGGAATGTCAGAAGAAAGTAGCTAGAGTAGCTAAACTCAGGACTGCTAAAAATGCCTAAATGTATTTCAAAGCCCTCTCCTTTCATTATTTGCAGTATTATTGCGAAAACGAAGGCGTTTTACAAAACGAGAGCTTTCTTGTTTTTGATTTTTCTGGATTTCATACAAGAAAATCTAATTCAGTCATCTAAGCGAGATCCCGATAACCTTGAGTTTTTTAGAAAATCTTGCTAAACTGTAGCTACTAAGATAAAAACACAGTTCTGGTTGGTAGTCCAGACGCAAAAAATCTATTTTTTGTCAGTAACCTTCCTCCTTGGTTGTCCATTCTTAGGAATTTTTAAAGGAGGGGCTGTCATGGATAAGATTTCAATGACGCTGACAGTTTATTTTGAAGAGGGATTTTGGCACGGTCTTTTCGAGCAGGAACATGCTCAATCTTATAGAGTTTGCCGAGTCACCTTTGGTGCAGAGCCTAGTACGCAGGAATTGTTGGATTTTCTAAACCGTTATTATCATCGGTTGCAGTTTAGTCCTAGCATCAGAGTTAAGGAGAAGACTAAGTCGGTCAGTCCTAAACGCCTGCAGAGACAGGCTAAAAAGGAGCAGATGGCTTCATGTTCTTCAAAGTCTCAGGAAGCGCTGAAGCTGCAATTTGAAGAGCAAAAGAAAATCGCTCGAGTCAAGCGCAAGCAGCAGAAAGAACTGGCTAAGCAAAGGAAATTCGAACTCAAACAGCAAAAACGGTTGAAAAAGCACAAGGGGCATTGAACCTGTTTTTTATTATTTACATGGGAAAGTCTTCCGATGGGAGGCTTTTTTTGTTTGCCAGGAAATCGGTGAGTTGCTTGAAAAGCCAAGTGATTTCTCCAAGTCGTTTTATTTGACAGATGTAATCGAAGCTATTACAATATAATCATAAAATAAAAATTACAAGAGTAATTTGAAAAAGGAGAAATTATGATTGAAATTACATATTTGGATGCTGTCAAGCAGGAGCGGAAGATGACCTTTGAGTCTTATCAGGAGTTTGAGCAGTCCCAGCAAGCCTGCTTGATTGGTGTAGCAGATTATTACCCAGTTAAAAAATTGACTTATAAAGGCCATGATTTGAACTATCAGGGTACTTACGGCGACGTCTTCTTTTTCCTGATGAAGCAGGATTTGACAAAGTTTGACTAAGAATAAAGGAGAAAAATAATGGTAAAAGCAATCACAGATGCAACATTTGAGCAAGAAACAAAAGACGGCTTGGTGCTCATTGACTTTTGGGCGACGTGGTGCGGACCTTGTCGGATGCAAGGACCAATCTTGGACAAACTGTCTGAAGAGTTGTCAGAAGATGAGCTCAAGATTGTTAAGATGGATGTGGATGAAAATCCAGCTACAGCACGCGCCTTTGGCATCATGTCTATCCCGACTCTGCTCTTTAAAAAAGACGGTCAAGTCGTCAAGCAGCTAGCAGGTGTTCATACTGCCCAGCAGATTAAAGCGATTGTGGCAGACTTGGGATAAGGTGAGTAGAAGATTAAATTAGACCTATTTAAAATTGAGACTGCTCAGGTTATAGAGTGGTCTTTTTTATTGCGATTGTAACAATAAGGAGTCAATTTAAAAAATTTGTTCGAAAATTCACTTTTTAAGGTATAATAAGTAGAGGTAAATTTTTTCCAATGGGTTGCGCTAGAGATCCGGTTTATTTAAAACATGATGGGAAAGAGGTAATGAGTATTATTGAGTTGCTAAAACATCTTTTATTTGTTTTTATGATTTTTACACCATTTGTTGCCCCAGCGGTTTTGTGTTTCTTTGTGGGGTGGATGATTCCTAGAGAGCAGATCACTCAAAAAAGAATCATACTAGTATTAGCCTTGTTGATTCCAATTTTGCTTTTGATTTCCTATTGTGCCCCTCAGATATTAGGCCTGGTTTTTTGGAGTCTGATTTGGTTTTTCATCGGGCTGCTGCGAATGAAGAATTATACTAAGTCACAGTACTGGATAAGATGGCTTATATTTATCGCTTGTTTTAGTGCCTATATTTTACTTTATCTCCGCTTTTTTGGTTCTCTTTATTTTTATTAAACTATTTAAAATCAGCTTGAAGCAAATCTTCAAGCTGATTTTGTTTATTCTTTATTCCCCCAACTCCTCGCTGTAAGCAATAATCTGATCAACTGTGTCAGACAGGAATTGGATGGTATCACGGAGTGGTTTGTCTGTTGAGATATCCGCTCCGATAATCATAGCTGATTCAAGCGGAGTCTTGCTGCCGCCAGATTTGAGCAGCTCTAGCCAGTCGCGAGCGCCATTTTCGTCATTTTTCAGGTGGAGGTAACCGGCAGTAGAGATGACCAGACCTGCGGAGTAAGTGTAGCTGTAAAGCCCCATGTAGTAATGGGCTTGACGCATCCAGGTCAGGGTAGCATCGTCGTCAATCTCAACGGCATCCCCCCAGAATTCTGTCAAGACTTCTTTCATGATAGCGTTGAGTTTGCTTGCGCCGAAGGTTCCACCTTCTTCAATCAACGTATAGACCTTGCGTTGGAAAGCAGCTTCCAGCAAGTGGGTGATGAAGTTGTGGAAGTAAGTATCCGTCAGACGGTGAGCCAGGGCAAAGCGTTTCTGACGAGGATTGTCGAACTGGCGCTCCAGATAATCACTGAGCAGGAGCTCATTAAAGGTAGATGGTGCTTCCACATAGTAGGTGGACATGTGGGCGTTAAAGTAGCTTTGGTGATTGTCAGAGAAGATAAACTGACCAGAGTGGCCAATCTCGTGAATCAGAGTGTAGACATCGCTCATACGGCCAGTCCAGCTCATGAGAACATAAGGGTGAACTCGATAAGGATCAGCAGCATAGCCTCCAGCATCCTTTCCAGCATTGGCGGCAAAGTCGACCCAGCGTTCTTCCTTATAGCGGGCAACTTCTTGACAATACTCTTGTCCGAGTGGCTCGACTGACTTCATGACCAGGTCATAGGCATCATCAATGCTGACTTCAGGATTAAGCTCGCTGTCCAAGTCCAGCTTCCAGTCAGCAAAGGTCATTTTTTCAAGTCCATTGACCTTAGCGACATGCTTGAGGTATTTCTGGGCTACTGGGGCAAATTCACTCATAATTAAGTCAATCTGCCGGTCAAACATAGAGCGATCAACTTCTTGCTCTGCCAGTAAGTAGTCAAAGACAGAGTCATAGCCCTTCATGTCAGCCAGCAATTTTTCGGACTTGACCTGAGCCAGATAGGCAGCAGCAGCAGTATTCTGATGCTGACGAAGCTCTTCTGAGAAAGAGCGGAAAGATTTTTCGCGGATTTCTGCATTTTCATGGTTTTGATAGAAATTCTCATAGGTGACAAAGCTGTTTTTGTAAACCTTGCCGTCTACTTCAAAGTCAGCCATAGCAAAGTCGCCGGCCCGCATCTTGGTGTAAATATCCTGTGGACTGTAAAAGACTTCACCTAGATTGGTCAAGGCTTTTTCGACATCTGCTCCCAGATAGTGGGCTTTTTTGATTTTAGCCTGGCGAATGGCTGAAGTCAGATGGGGCTCTTGGCCTAGTCTCTCTAAGACAGACTCGTCTGCACCGACTAGGGCGTCATCAAAGAAGCTGAGCGCGACATTTGCTTCGGTCTCAAACTCCATAGCTGCTTGGGCAATCTGTGCAAAGCTCTCGTCGCCAAAGTCAGTGGTCTGTGGCATAAAGCCGTAGTTGCCGATGTGGCTGATTTGGATATAAATCTGCTCTAACTCAGCAAATGCCCGCTCAAAATCTTCGAAAGTGCTGAGCTTGCCTTGGTAATCACGGACGAATTTCTGGATGTCCTCTTTGGCCTTTTCGATGGCCCGCAGGAAGTCCTCTTGGTCTTGGTAAAGGGCCGTTAGGTCCCAGAGTTCATTTTCCGGAAATTCAGAACGATGTTTTTGTTCCATAGTCTACTCCTTTTATTATATATAGAAACAGTATAGCAAAAAATCCCCCAAAATGTCTTTGGGGGAGAAAGATAAGTCAGTAATTTTTAGATGTTTGTCATTTGAGGATAAAAGTCAAAGTTTCTTTGCAGCAATCTTTTTAAAAAGCAGTAGATAAGACAAGAATACGAAGATAACCAAGCCCAATAAAAGGGTAAAGACGTTTTGAGTTCCTTTTGTCATATTGGGAGCTTGATTAGCAATGACAGCCGTTACTGCAGTACCTATAGCGCCCGCAAAGGTCTGGGCCAGTTGAAACAGCGCGGTCGTATCTGCAGTCTTTCCTTTATCAACTTGAGTCGTGGCTAGAGCTAGTGTGTTATTGAAAGCCATGTTTCGCCCCAAGGTAAAGCAAATATAAATCGCAATAACAGCTGTTAAGGTGAGTTCTTTTGTAAAGATAAGGAGTAAGAGTACAGCAAGGAAAAGAAGTGAATTTCCTGTAAAAAGGGTTGGTTTAGGGCCTTTTCTATCATAGAGTTTGCCAAAGGCAGGAGATAGGAAGGCTCCAAGCATGGTTCCCGGAAGTAATGCAAAGCCTGCCTGAGCGGTTGAAATGTCTTTTTCTATGACCAGGAAGTTGGGAATCAGAAAATTAGCCGATAGGTTTATAAATTGAAAAATAAAGAAGGGTAAAATAGCCAATAAGACCGTTGGTTGCTTTAAGATACGAATATCTAAGAAGGGATGATCAATTTTCAAGCTCCGATAGATAAAGAAAGCTAGTGGCACTACGCAAAGAACAAGATAGAGCCACTCGATATGTCCTTCTTCTAAGCTAGAGATGGCTACAATGGCAAAGACGAGTGAGCTTGCTAAGAGGAGAAATGAGAGAAGATCAAAGGCCCGTTTCCTAGACTTCTCGGAATTTCTTAAAAAGAAAAAGCCAAGAATAAAGGAAATGATTGGGACAGGAAGAATGAAGGTGTAAATCATATGCCAGTCAAAACGACTAATCATAAAACCACCGTAAGTCGGACCAATTGCTGGTGCTAGGCTGACCACCATACCAGACAAGCCCATGTAGGTTCCAATTTTTTGCTTAGGAACACGCTCAACAATTAAGTTAAAGAGCAAAGGAATGGCTAATCCAGTAGCGCCTCCTTGCAGGATTCTCCCTATCATCAAGATGGGAAAGCTTGAAGCCAACATGGCAATCAGTGTGCCCAAGCAAAAGTTGGCCAAAGCGGTAAAGAGAATAGTCCTCTCTTTCCAATTGTGGGCCAAGGTTGCTCCTAAAGTAATCGTAATGGCCACTGCTAACAAATATCCTGTTGTAATCCATTGCAGCGTTCCCAGTCCTAACCCAAAGACCTTACTTAGATGCGGGAAGGTTACATTCATACTGGTTTCAGATAAGATGCCTGCAAAGCTGACTAAGGCTGTCGCAAGGAGTGAGAAAAAATCTTTCTTTTCAACTGTTTGATGTTCTGGCACGATTGTCTCCTTTACATGTTTGAAATGAGTCACTGTGTTTATTATAAAGCAAGAAGTCCTCTTTGAAAAGTGAATAGTGGCTATACCGCCATCCTATTTGACGAATCAAAAGGGAAAAAACGAACTCAGACAGCCAACTATAATCAGCTATAGAAAAGAAAAATAGATTTTCAGTACTTTTATAGAAAAAAGCCATTTTCAGCCTTTTTCTTTTGCCTGAAATTGTGGTAAAATAAGGTCTGTACGTGCTTGATACAAAGATGAGGATATAATAAGCTGCTAAGACCATGATATTAAAGTCAAAGTGCTAACTGAACACCTCCTATGAGTTGCTTAAGAGCTTAATATCTTGATGAACTGAATACGACCTAAAAGCTGTGTAAAAAAGATAAACTGCCTTGTCTCCATCGAAGATTTCACCAGTTTCCTATTTTTACTTTGCTTTTGAGGGTCTTAATATCTTGATCTTTGTAGCCAAGGCGTATGAAAAATTTTGAGCATGTGCTCGGCAAGGAGTCTTTATGACAAAACAAATTTTTAAAACCGTTTTTGCAGGTCGTGAGCTGGTAGTTGAAACCGGTCAGGTTGCAAAACAGGCAAATGGCAGCGCCGTTGTTCGATATGGAGAAAGTACTGTTTTAACTGCGGCAACCATGTCCAAAAAGATGGCTACTGGCGACTTTTTCCCATTGCAGGTCAACTATGAGGAAAAAATGTATGCGGCTGGGAAATACCCTGGTGGCTTTAACAAGCGCGAAGGCCGTCCATCAACAGATGCGACTTTGACTGCCCGCTTGATTGACCGTCCGATTCGCCCTATGTTTGCGGAAGGTTTCCGCAATGAAGTTCAGGTTATCAATACTGTTCTTTCTTATGACGAAGATGCTTCGCCTCAAATGGCCGCTATGTTCAGTAGCTCTCTGGCTCTTTCTATCTCAGATATTCCTTTTAACGGCCCTATCGCAGGAGTTCAGGTCGGCTATGTAGACGGTGAATTTATCATCAATCCTAGCAAGGAACAAAAAGAAGTTTCGCTTTTGGAACTGACAGTGGCTGGTACCAAAGATGCTATCAACATGGTAGAGTCTGGAGCTAAGGAGCTGTCTGAAGATATCATGTTAGAAGCCCTTCTCAAAGGGCACGAAGCAGTCAAAGAATTAATTGCCTTCCAAGAAGAAATCGTAGCGGCGGTCGGCAAGGAAAAAGCTGAAGTGGAATTGCTGCATGTTGATGAAGAGCTGCAGGCAGAGATTGTCGCAGCATACAACAGTGATTTGCAAAAGGCTGTTCAGGTAGAAGAAAAGCTGGCGCGTGAAGCCGCAACTCAGGCTGTCAAAGATCAAGTTACAGCCGCCTACGAAGAAAAATATGCTGACCACGAAGAATTCGATCGTATCATGCGTGATGTGGCTGAAATCTTGGAACAAATGGAGCATGCAGAAGTGCGTCGTTTGATTACCGAAGATAAGGTCCGTCCTGACGGCCGTAAGGTTGATGAAATCCGTCCGCTGGATGCAGAAGTGGATTATCTGCCGCGCGTGCATGGTTCTGGTCTCTTTACTCGCGGGCAAACCCAAGCCTTGTCTGTCCTGACCTTGGCACCAATGGGCGAAACGCAAATTGTGGACGGTTTGGATCCAGAATACAAGAAACGCTTCATGCACCACTATAACTTCCCGCAATATTCTGTCGGTGAGACAGGCCGTTATGGGGCTCCTGGCCGTCGTGAAATTGGACACGGTGCTCTTGGGGAACGTGCCTTGGAGCAAGTCTTGCCTAGTCTGGAAGAGTTTCCGTATGCAATTCGTCTGGTAGCGGAAGTCTTGGAGTCAAACGGTTCTTCCTCCCAGGCCTCTATCTGTGCGGGCACTTTGGCTCTGATGGCAGGTGGTGTGCCGATTAAGGCACCGGTTGCCGGAATTGCCATGGGCTTGATTTCAGATGGCAGCAACTACACAGTTCTGACGGACATTCAAGGTTTGGAAGACCACTTTGGCGATATGGACTTTAAGGTAGCTGGTACCCGCGAAGGGATTACTGCCCTGCAGATGGATATCAAGATTGAAGGAATTACAGCAGAGATCTTAACAGAAGCTCTGGCTCAGGCTAAGAAAGCCCGCTTTGAAATTCTTGATTTGATTGAAGCGACGATTCCAGCTCCGCGTCCTGAGTTGGCTCCAACTGCTCCGAAAATCGACACCATCAAGATTGATGTGGACAAGATTAAGATTGTCATCGGAAAAGGTGGAGAAACCATCGACAAGATTATCGCTGAAACCGGTGTTAAGATTGATATTGATGAAGAGGGTAATGTATCCATCTACTCCAGCGATCAAGATGCGATTAATCGTGCTAAGGAAATCATTGCTGGCTTGGTCCGCGAAGCAAAAGTGGACGAAGTTTACCATGCCAAGGTTGTTCGAATTGAGAAATTCGGTGCCTTTGTCAATCTCTTTGACAAGACGGATGCCCTCGTTCACATCTCAGAGCTGGCTTGGACTCGGACCAACAACGTCGAAGATGTCGTACAAATCGGTGATGAAGTGGATGTCAAGGTGATCAAGATTGATGCCAAAGGCCGGGTAGATGCTTCCATGAAAGTATTGCTGCCGCGTCCACCAAAGTCTGATAAGCCAAAACATCATCATGACAAGGGACATCATCCACACAAGGAGCACAAAGGTCACAAAGACCATCAAGAAAGCCCTAAAACAGAAGAATAAGAGGTCGCTTATCCCTGTAGACCTCATCAAAAATCGGCAGAGGCGAGCCTAGTTCTCGTCTCTCCTTGTTTAGAGAAGGAAGGAGGCTAGCATGGGTTGGTGGAAAGAATCCATTGATATTGTAAAAGAAAATGACCCGGCGGCACGAACATCGCTGGAAGTCTTGCTAACCTATCCAGGCATCAAAGCTTTGGCGGCCCACCGCCTCTCGCATTTTTTGTGGCGGCACGGCTTCAAGCTGTTAGCGCGCATGCACAGTCAATTCTGGCGTTTCTGGACCCAGATTGAGATTCATCCCGGCGCTCAGATTGAGTCAGGTGTCTTCATTGACCATGGCAGTGGCCTGGTGATTGGAGAAACGGCCATTGTGGAGAAGGGGGCCATGCTTTACCACGGCGTGACCCTAGGCGGTACAGGAAAGGATACAGGCAAACGTCATCCGACCGTGCGTCGAGGTGCCTTGGTCTCTGCCCATGCTCAAGTCATTGGACCAATTGAGATTGGTGAAAAAGCCAAGGTCGGAGCCGGTGCAGTTGTAGTGGCTGATGTTCCAAGTGATGTGACAGTTGTTGGTGTACCGGCCAAGATTGTCCGTGTTCACGGTGAGAAAGACGAGCCAACCATTCACGAGGTAGAAGAGAAGCGGGAATACTATCTAGACAAACTAGAGCATGCCCGTGAGGCCAGCCACCATTCGTCAAGTCTGTAGAAAAGGGTAGCAAAGTTATCGAGGTGAAGTATGACAGGAGGTAAGAACTATGTCAGATTTATCAGATGCAATTTTGAACCAGGCAGTTCTTGAGTTGCAAGAACACTTGGATGGTCTTGCTAAGGAGCGCTTTATTAAACTGCCACCTAGCCACCAGCGAGAATGGGCTCATTATATCAGTGAAGCCAAAAAAGATGAGACCAAACTGCGCCGTCTAAATAAAATGAAGGCGGATTTGCTGAAGGCTTAAAGAAAGAGAAGTTATGCTATTAGAGGAATTTGAAGATGTAGCTGGGGTTATTGAACCAACAGATAGGCAGATTATTGACAAAGGTGAGGTATGCGAAACCATCATCCTGTCCTTTAATGGAGAAATTCTGAAACGTTTGATTGAGTCAGAAGAAGTCTATCCAGGAGGCTATTTGAAAAGCATAAACGGACAGCATCCATGGTATATGTACGGTCAAGGTCCTAGTAAGCTAGCAGTTATGTTGGCTCCGATTGGAGCTCCCATGATAGTTGGCCAACTTGAGGAGTTGGCAGCCAGAGGCTTCAAGAATTTCATCATTCTAGGTTCCTGTGGCGTTTTGGATCGCTCAATTGAGGCGGATAAAATCATCCTGCCTGCAGCCGCTTTGCGAGATGAAGGGACTAGCTATCACTATGCCCCACCGGGTGATGCAGTCGCCTATGACGAATCCCTGTTGATTAAGCTTGAAGCTATTTTTGACAAGCACAATATCGAGCATATCCGCACCAAGTCTTGGACGACTGATGCCTTTTATCGGGAAACGCCTGATAAAGTCAAGCGTCGCTTGGCTGCTGGAGCCAAAGTGGTGGATATGGAAGCTTCAGCTATCATGGCTTGGAGTCAATTTCGCAAGAGTAAAGTCTATCAATTCTTCTACACAGCTGACTATGTGGATCATCATAACCGAACCTGGGATGCTCGCCATGAAGAGCGGACAACTGATGCCATGACTTTTTTCACTATCGCTTTGACAATAGCAAAGGAACTAGAAAGGAACTGAGTAGAACTAGAAAGGAAACTACAAGAATGGCAGTATATTTTTACGGCTGTATCACCATGGATGGCTACTTGGCAGACAGCCAGCACAGGATAGACTGGTTGCATCAGCTTGGTTCTGTAGAGGATACAGGCTATGATGACTTTTACAGGCAAATGGATATCACCATCATGGGCAAGCGGACCTTTGAGGAAATCCAAGATTTGCAAGATGTAGAAAGTTTTTATCAAGCTACGGAAAACTATGTCTTTACGCATGATAGGCACCTGCCTGTCAGCAATTACCAGCCAGTAGCTGGGGATGTGGTGGACTTTGTTCACCAGATTGACAAAGGCAAAAATGTCTTTGTGATTGGTGGTAATTCCTTGGTAGGACCGCTCTTGGATGCGGATCTTTTCGACCACCTCATTATTCAGATAGCGCCTCTTATCCTAGGAAAGGGGGTTCCCCTCTTTACCCAAGAGGAAGGGCAGCGCTTTTACCAACTGGATAGCCTCAGACAATTTGGCCCTTTTGCAGAGCTGGTTTTCAGCCGAAAAAGTCAGAAATAGAGAAGGGAGTGGACCGCATGATTAAAATTTACGACACCATGACCCGCAGCCTACGTGAATTTGTGCCCATTGAAGAGGGCAAGGTTCGCATGTATGTCTGCGGTCCGACGGTTTATAACTATATCCATGTCGGCAATGCCCGCTCAACAGTAGCTTTTGACACAGTTCGTCGCTATTTTGAGTATCGGGGATTTGAGGTCAATTATATTTCCAATTTTACAGATGTAGATGATAAGATTATCCATCGAGCCAAGGAAGAAGGCATCACTCCCAAAGAAGTGGCTGACAAGTATATCGCAGCTTTTCGTGAGGATGTATCAGCTCTGGGTGTAAAACCTGCGACTCGTCATCCGAGAGTGATTGACTTTATGGAGGCGATCATTGACTTTGTTCAGACTTTGGTGGATAAGGGCTACGCCTATGAGTCAGAGGGCGATGTCTACTTCCGAGTCGAAAAGTCTCACAATTATGCCAAACTAGCTAACAAAACCTTGGCAGACTTGGAGCTAGGAGCTTCTGGTCGGACAGATGAAGAGACCGCTCGCAAAGAAAATCCAGTGGACTTTGCTCTCTGGAAGGCAGCTAAGCCAGGTGAGATTTCCTGGGACAGCCCTTGGGGAGCAGGCCGTCCGGGCTGGCATATCGAGTGTTCGGTCATGTCGACGGAGATCTTGGGCGATACTATTGATATCCACGGTGGAGGAGCAGATCTAGAGTTTCCTCACCATACCAATGAAATCGCCCAGTCAGAGGCCAAGACTGGTCAGACTTTTGCCAACTACTGGATGCACAATGGCTTTGTCAACATCGACGATGTTAAGATGTCCAAATCTCTAGGCAATTTTATCACCGTTCACGATGCCCTCAAGACCATTGATGGTCAGGTGCTGCGTTTCTTCTTTGCGACCCAGCATTATCGCAAGCCGATTAATTTCACGGAAAAAGCCGTTCATGATGCAGCTACCAATCTTAAGTATTTGAAGAATACCTATGAGCAGCCTTTCACTGGTCAGGCAGATTCGGCTCAGCTTCAAGCCTTTCTAGACAAATTCACCACTGCTATGGACGAAGATTTCAATGCGGCTAACGGTATCACGGTTGCCTTCGAGTTAGCCAAGTGGATCAACTCTGGCAACTACACCGCTGAAGTCAAGGCAGCCTTTGCCAAGCTCTTAGAAGTTTTTGGTATCGTCTTTGTAGAAGAAGTCTTGGATGCAGACATTGAGCGTTTGATTGAGGAGCGCCAAGTAGCGCGGACTAATCGAGACTTTGCGACTGCAGACCGTATTCGGGATGAATTGGCTGATCAGGGCATCAAGCTCTTGGATACTAAGGACGGAGTGAGGTGGACACGTGACTGATGTCAACCTGATTAACGGCATTGCCCTCGCCTTTGAGGGAGATGCTGTCTACTCCATGTATATCCGGCGTCACCTAATTTTTCAGGGTCTGACCAAGCCCAATCAGCTGCACAGGGAAGCGACCAAGTACGTTTCTGCCAAGGCTCAGGCCAATCTTATCTCTCTGATGCTGGAAGAAGGGATTCTGACGGAGAAGGAAGAGGATATCTATAAGCGTGGCCGCAATGCCAACAGCCACACCAAGGCTAAGAATACAGATATCGTCACCTACCGTATGTCAACCGGCTTCGAGGCAGTCATGGGCTATCTGCATATGACTGAATCTATTGAGCGACTGGAAGAGCTGATTGACTGGTGTATTCGGAAGATAGAGGCTTCGTTCTGATTCATTGTCAACTTGTTTATTCTGAGATAGAACTCTTTTATGAACAATCACTAAAATTTAAGAAATTTAAATATCAAAAACGAGCTTGGCATAAAGCTCGTTTTTTTATAAACAGGCATGCTGTTTCCAGAAAAAATAGAAGATTTTGTAGGAGAATGTGTTTGAAACTTTAAATAGATTGTTTGAGTACTTTCTAGCTACGCCGCTTGCGATTTCTATCCTCTTCACCTTCAATTTTTTAGTGAGATTGGGGAATGATGTTGATATCTACTGAGATGGTTTTCATCAAGCATTTGGATAAAAAGCAGGAAGTTTAAATTTATGAAAATTTATTTTCAGAAAAGTATTGACATGTTTTCCAAAAAGGAGTAGAATGGCTCATGTTTTTAAAGGAGGAACTTATGTTTTCCAAGTTAAAAGGCTTTTTTATTGGACGCCCATTAAAATCTGGGGAAGAGGGCGATGATGGTCATTTATTGACCAAGATGCAAGCCTTGGCCATGCTCTCCAGTGACGCTTTATCTTCTATTGCTTATGGACCAGAGCAGGTTGTTTTGGTCTTGACGTCTATTTCTATTGGTGCCATTTGGTGGTCGCTTCCCATAGGAATTGTCGTATTGGTTTTATTAGCGAGTTTAACGATTTCTTACCGTCAGGTTATCCATGCTTACCCTCAAGGAGGAGGAGCTTATATGGTGACGACAGAAAATCTATCTCCAACGGCAGGTTTGATCGCTGGCGGAAGCTTGCTGGTAGATTACATGTTGACAGTAGCCGTTTCAGTCGCTTCTGGAGCGGACGCAATTACCTCTGCAATTCCCGTCTTACATCCTTACAATTTACATATTTCCATTTTCCTAGTTCTCTTGTTGATGCTAATGAATCTCCGAGGATTAAAAGAATCGGCTACTTCCTTGATGATTCCTGTCTATCTTTTTATTATCAGCACCTTATTGTTGATTGGTTTTGGTTTTGTGCAAATCCTGACAGGAAACCTAGACTATCACGCAACCGCGCGGATTGGTAGTCCGATTGCTGGAGTAAGTTTGATCTTACTGCTTCGTGCTTTCACCAGCGGCTCTGCTTCCTTGACAGGAGTGGAAGCTATTTCCAATTCGGTTCCCTTTTTCAAGAAACCAAAAGCCCATAATGCCGCAGCTACCCTCTCGATTATGGCTTTAATCCTAGGCATCATGTTTGCGGGCATTACCTTCTTGAATTATTGGATTGGCATCGTGCCTGTCAAAGGTGTAACGACCTTGGCTCAGATGGCGCAAGCGATTTTGGGGACTTCTCCTCTTGGTCGTATTTTGTTCTATGTTTTCCAATTGTCAACAGCTTTGATCTTAGCAGTGGCAGCCAATACAGGCTTCTCAGCCTTTCCTATGCTCTCCTACAATATGGCTAAGAACAAATACATGCCTCATATGTACATGGAAAAAGGAGATCGTCTCAGCTATTCTAATGGCATTTTCACTTTGGCTTTTGGTGCCATTGCTCTTTTGTTCATCTTTAAGGGAAATACAGAACGCTTGATTCCCCTGTACACGATTGGTGTGTTCGTACCCTTTGCTCTCTCCCAGACCGGTATGGTTGTCCATTGGAAGAAAAAATATGGAAATAATTTCTTGAAGCATTCGATTGCGAATATCCTTGGAGCGATTATTTGTTACGGGATTGTCCTTATCTTACTCTTGTTCCGCCTTCAAGATATTTGGCCTTTCTTCCCTATTATCATTGTCTTGACTTGGCTGTTTTTATCTATCAAGCAGCATTATAATAGAGTCGCTAAACAGTTGAGATTGCATGACCATATCGAGCGTCAGAACTACACTGGTAATACGGTAATTGTCCTAGTCGGGAATGTCACCCGAGTCAGTGTTGGTGCGATGAGCTATGCTCGTAGTATCGGAGATGAAGTCGTAGCAATGCATGTTTCAACAGCAGAAACTGCTGAAAAAGATGCTGAAGTCGCCAAGGAATTTGCTGAGTACTTCCCAGATATTCGCTTTGAGACAGTCACGACTAGCTACCGCAATATTATCAGTCCGACAGTTCAGTATGTGATTAAGGTGGCCAAGCGAGCCAAAAAAGAAGGCCGAACAGTGACGGTCCTAGTACCTCAATTTATACCTAAAAAGAGATGGCAAAATGTCCTGCATAACCAGATGAGCTTGAAATTGAAATACTATCTGAAATGGTATGAGGATGTTGTGGTTGCAAGCTATTCTTATCACTTAAAAGAATGAGCGATCGCTTTTGATTAATGAGAAAAAGAGTTGAAGATTTTTCAACTCCTTTTATTATTTATTGGAAATAGCGCAGAGCTAATTTGCTTGCACCTTTTGGTAATTTTCGTAAAATTCCACCTTAATTCTAATAAAGGTTTCCAAGTCTCGCAAAAGCTGCAGAAGCATGGCGCGGGTTTCAAATTCCTGGCGGGTCTTAGGGAGTGGCCTCTCACGAAATACGTTCAAATAGTTGTCAATCTCGTCCAAGAGGTCTCGGGCGGGATTTTTTTGGCTCAGTTGCTTAGCGGTTTGGGAGAAGAGGCGGGCTAAAATCAAGCTTTCACTGGCTGCTAGATGGCAGTTATTGATATTGCTGGCCATGTCTTGCAGGATACGGTTTTGGGCCTGCCGCATTTCAAAATAGTGGATACGGTAGTTGGTCTGGTGAAAGAGGTGGTTGGAGTGGTCAAGATAGACCAGCTGCAAGGCTTGCTGCAGAATCTTATCCAGCTCCTTGATCAGAGCCGCATCATTTCGGCCGTCTCCAGCTTTTAAGAAATGCTCAAAGCGCAGGAGAATCTTTTTCAGCTGTTCTTCCACTTGCTCGTGGTAGCTGTCAATTTCTTGCTGGCGCGAGGGCATATAGAGATTGGCAAGGAGTGCAAAGCCAGTTCCAATAAGAAATAGAGCTAGCTCATTTCCAAGCAGAGACCAGGAAGTGGATTTTTCTAAGAGCAAATGGGTGACCAGGACGGTGCTGGGTGTGATGCCGATTTCCCAGCCAAGGCGAAAGGCCAGAGGCACATAGATCGCGATATAGATGGCCAATGCTCCGAGATGAAAACCTAGGAAGTGAAAGGCCAGACTTCCGATAGCCAGAGCCAGCAGGGTGGATAAAAAGCGATTGCCAGCTAGCTTTGCAGTGCTGCGGCGGGTATCAGTCACGCTGAGGATAGCAATGATTCCGGCTGAAGTTGAGTAGGCTAGACCTAAAAAGTCAGCCAGCCAAGCAGCTAGGCAGGTAGCTAGTACTAGCTTAATGGTGCGTTGGAGGAGAGACACGAGTAAGAGTTTCCTTTTTTAGATTTCTTTCTATTATAGTACGACTGAGTAGGATTGTTAGGGCTGGCTGATTGCTTTTTATCAGAGCAGAATTCTGTCTCGCCCGAGTAAATCCTGCCACCATTTTTTCGCCTTTGTGTTATACTAGTCCTATGGAAAAAAACGATATTGTCTATGGTGTGCATGCGGTGACAGAGGCTCTCGCGGCTAACACTGGAAATAAACTCTACATTCAAGACGACCTGCGTGGTAAAAAGGTCGATAAAATCAAAGATTTAGCAGCGGAAAAAAAGGTTTCCATATCTTGGACACCTAAGAAGACCTTGCAGGAGATGACTGATGGTGCTGTTCACCAGGGCTTTGTCCTGCGGGTGGCGGAGTTCGCCTATACTGACTTCGAGGTGCTGTTGAAAAAAGCAGAGCAGGAAGACAATCCGCTTTTGCTGATTTTAGACGGGCTGACTGATCCGCATAATCTGGGCTCTATCTTGCGGACGGCTGACGCGACAAACGTGGCAGGAGTCATCATTCCCAAGCACCGGGCAGTCGGTGTGACACCAGTTGTGGCCAAGACTTCAACGGGTGCCATTGAGCATATTCCCATTACCCGTGTGACCAATCTCAGCCAGACTCTGGATAAGCTCAAGGAAGCTGGTTTCTGGATTTTCGGTACGGATATGCAGGGGACGCCTTCTCATAAGTGGAATACGGCAGGCAAGCTGGCCCTCATCATCGGCAACGAAGGTAAGGGAATCTCCAGCAATATTAAAAAACAGGTGGACGAGATGATTTCCATTCCCATGAATGGCCATGTCCAGAGCCTCAATGCCAGTGTCGCAGCGGCTATTCTCATGTATGAAGTATTTCGCAATCGCCTATGAAAAGAAAAATCTTACTGGTGGACGGCTACAATATGACAGCCTTTTGGCGGGAGACTCGTCCTTACTTTAACCGCGGAGAGTTAGATGCTGCACGAACGATTCTGCTCCAGAAACTCAGCAATTATGCCAGTTTTGAAGGACTGGAAGTTATCTGCGTCTTTGATGCCCAGTATATGCCTGGAGTTCGGCAGACCTACGAGGAGTTTAATGTAACTGTCGTTTTCACTGAGGAGGAGGAAACGGCGGATGACTATATCGAACGCTTGGCAGCTGAGCTCAATACACCCAAAAATCAGGTGTCGGTTGCGACCAGCGATCTCAATGAGCAGTGGACTGTCTTTGCCCAAGGGGCTTTGAGAGTATCCGCTAGAGAGCTAGAGAAGCGAGTGGCTGTTACCAAATCAGACCTCAATAAGCTGAGCGGACAAATCAATCTGCAAAGACCACCTTTGCGGCCGATGGACAGCCAATCTTTGCGTGATTTACAAAAAATGATGGAGAAAAAAGATGACCTTTAAAATTTTAACCGATTCAACAGCAGACCTGCCAGAAAACTGGACCCAGGAAAATGATGTGCAGGTCCTAGGCCTGACTATTCAACTAGATGGCCAAACTTATGAAACAGTTGGTGCAGGCAAGCTGACCAGCCAAGAACTTCTGGATAAGATGGAGTCCGGCAGCAAGCCAACTACCAGCCAGATCAATGTCGGCCAGTTTGAAGATGTCTTTCGAAGCTATGCCAAGGAAGGGACACCAGTTCTCTATGTAGCCTTTGCTTCTGCTCTATCAGGTACTTATCAGAGCGCAGTCATGGCACGGGAGATGGTCTTGGAAGATTTTCCAGATGCGCTGATTCGCATCATTGATACCAAGGCTGCTTCTATGGGAGAGGGACTTTTAGTCATGAAGGCAGCAGAGGCTAGAGCTGCAGGCCAGACCTTGGAGCAGACAGCAGACTTGATTGAGAGCTTGGTGCCTAAGGTCAAGACTTATTTTCTGGTTGATGACCTCAATCACCTCATGCGGGGCGGTCGGATTTCCAAAACTGCTGCGCTTATGGGGAGTCTGGTCAATATCAAGCCGATTATCGCTGTCAAGGGAGATGGGACTCTGGACTCTGTCGCTAAGGTTCGCGGTAAGAAAAAGGCGCAGGCAGAAGTAGTCCGCATGACTCTGGATGGAGTTGCTGACCCGCGGGTGGTCATCGCCTATGCAGGTGCCAAAGAGATTGCTGAGAGTTTGAAAGCCCAGCTGCTGGAAAGCGATCAAGTGGAGGAAGTCCTCCTCATGCCTCTGGGACCTGTCATTTCTACTCACACTGGTCCTGGAACTTTGGGACTCTTTAGTATTGCTCAAGACATTCAAGACTAAGAAAACATGAAATCGCTATTTCATAAATAATTGCTTCAAATCTATTGCTTTTGCCTACTATTTTTGATATGATAGTAGGCGGTATTGTTTACCCCATTTGTAAGGCCCCGGAACCTTTCAAATAACTCGCGGACCGGAACATCCGCCTTGTAAACAAAAACGATATTCATAGGAGAAATCATGAACAAAACAACATACATGGCTAAGCCAGGTGAAGTTGAACGCAAATGGTATGTAGTGGACGCTACTGATGTCCCTCTTGGACGCCTTTCTGCTGTTGTAGCAAGCGTACTTCGCGGAAAAAACAAACCAACCTTTACACCACACACTGATACAGGTGACTTCGTAATCGTTATCAACGCTGAAAAAGTAAAACTGACTGGTAAAAAAGCAACTGATAAGATCTACTACACTCACTCTATGTACCCAGGTGGATTGAAACAAATCTCAGCAGGTGAGCTTCGCTCTAAGAACGCTGTTCGTTTGATCGAAAAATCTGTTAAAGGTATGCTTCCGCACAATACTCTTGGCCGCGCTCAAGGTATGAAGCTGAAAGTATTTGTAGGCGCTGAGCACACTCACGCTGCACAACAACCAGAAGTTCTTGATATTTCAGGACTTATCTAAGGAAAGGAACAAATAAGCTATGTCACAAGCACAATATGCAGGTACTGGACGTCGTAAAAACGCTGTTGCACGCGTTCGCCTTGTTCCAGGAACTGGTAAAATCACTGTAAACAAAAAAGATGTTGAAGAGTACATCCCACACGCTGACCTTCGTTTGGTTATCAACCAACCATTCGCAGTTACTTCAACTGTTGGTCAATACGACGTTTTCGTAAACGTTGATGGTGGTGGCTACGCTGGTCAATCAGGTGCGATCCGTCACGGTATCGCTCGTGCCCTTCTTCAAGTAGACCCAGACTTCCGCGATTCATTGAAACGCGCAGGACTTCTTACTCGTGATGCCCGTATGGTAGAACGTAAGAAACCAGGTCTTAAGAAAGCTCGTAAAGCTAGCCAGTTCTCTAAACGTTAAGAACCAGCTACAATACAGACTTTACAACACTTCATGGTTCACACCATGGGGTGTTTTTTGGGTGATTTTTAGCAAAATTCACACCATTTTTCACACCAAATTCACACCATTATTTATTTAGGGAACGATAAGCAATCTCTCCAACAGCCATTGGAATCACATTTGAAGTGTTGACATAAGTCTTAGTTGTAATCGTATCACTATGTGTAAGAGCTTCTGAAATAGCTTCTAATGATGTTCCAGCTTGTTTTGCTAATGTTGCTCCAGTATGGCGTAATTTATGTGGCGTAGCATGCGCAAGTTCTGGATGACGGCGCTTGATTGATTTCATCTTGTTGTTGAGATAGTCAGAATGTAGAGGACTGTTAACATTGCCTTTCATATCGATATAAGTAAAGATATACTGTTCATCAGATTGGATAATGCCGAATTTGGCTAGTTCAGTTTTTTGCTGCTTTTTCCATTCTTGAAGCAAGTTAGCTAATTCAATAGGAATTTGGAATGTTGTCTTTTTATTTCCCTTAGTTGATTTGACATTCTTATATTTATCTAAGGCTTGAACTAATTGAATTTCTTGTTTATTGATATTGACATGTTTCCATTGTAGGGCGTAACTTTCTGATTTTCTATCCCCTAAGAAAAAGGTTGTATAGAACAGTACATAGTCTTTGAATAAGAGTTTATCGTTTCCCAAGTCTTCCTCAAATGCTGTGAACCATGCTTGAAGCTCTTCTTGTGATAGATACAAGTCTTCATCCTTTTTGGCTTCTTGTAATTTAATTTTCTTAGTTGCTTTGATACGGCTTATTGTTTTAGATAGGCGATTAGTTTCTATATATTCTAATTCCTCAGCCCAATCAAAGATAGAATTGACATAACTTCTGATAACCTTGAAGTTTGCGTATTCTTCAGCTTTTTGAGTTAGCAGATTCAATACAACTTGCTTATTCTGGTTAAGAAATTCAATTGAGTAATTCCCAAGCATAGGTAAAATATGCTTTCTAAAGACAATTCCTGTACCGGTAATGGTGGCTTGTGAGGGTGGTTTGGTAGTAGAGGTTGTCTGTCCTGCTTTATAGGATTCCCACCAAATATTGTGATAAAAATCTGAAAAAAGGATTGCGCCACTATTATTTAATGATTCACTTCCACCATTTAGAATATTATCAATTCTGTTTTGTAGTTCGAGTTCGAATTTTTTGGCTTCACTCCTTAATTTGAAACGTTTTTCTATCACTTTTTTATTAGTTCCAAGTGAAGACTTTACTTCCTCTGGGATGTAGATTCGTAAGCGATAGGTTCCATTTTTAGTTTTTGAAATAGACATAGTATTCTCCTTTTGAATTGAGCTAGAAAAATACCGTGGCTTTATTATAACAAACCACGGTAGAAATGCTAGTGTTTTTGTAACCAGCGATTGATTTCTGTTTTATTAAAGCGAACAATTTTTCCGATTTTGATAGTAGGAAGCCCCTTTTGAATCCATGAATCAAGAGTATTGTTGGAAATTCCTAGATAGTCGCAAGTTTGCTGTTTGTTCAAAAATGGACTTCTAAGAGTGCTATTGTTCAACCGATTTTCGATTTCGTGCTTGAGTAAGTCAGCAATCAAAAGCTGAATTTGATGAATCTGTTCATCTGGTAGAATAACTTGCATTAGTTTCTCCTATTCTGTGGTAAAATAGAAGTAGTGATAGTATTTTCACTACTCTTTAGGTCTGTCAGTTGCCCCGCTAAAAGTATCTGACAGGCTTTTTATGTTATCGTAAAACTCCGTTGTATATTCTTTCACACCATAAGGAGTTTCATGCTTTGTGGTACGCGAAAATGTCGGAGGACTGTTAATTTTATAAGTTTCCATAAGCTCACCCTTTGTTGTTGTAATTTCCAAAGGCTTTTCAATTCCTCTGCTAGTTCGATAAATTCTGATACCCTTGGGATACATGTATAGGCGCGCACCTTTTATAATTGCTTTGTTTGGTGAACCCTCATCACCTATCTGCAAATTAGATAAATAAGCAATCAAATAATTTCCAACCTTATCAGCTCTCTTTAACCTCTTGGTCTTTGTAAAACCTTTCCCCCACATCTTGGCAAGGTCATTGTTAGGAATTGTTAGCTCGGAATCGTTCTTTAATAACACATGCAAATGCCACCTTCCACTAGCTTGTGGTTCAATGACCGTAATATAATCAACATTTCCAAACTGATTACGAATGCGTCGAATGAACGCTTTGAAATCCATGTAGACAATTGCTGGCTCGGTAACATGGTCACGATAAGTCAACGTAATCCAGAGCTGATTTTTCCCACCAGTAAAATTATGGGCTATAATTCGTCGTAACTTTTTCATGGTTTGCTTTGTTGACTTCAGATTATCTAACCTACTATTGCTTGAAGTATCCATGTCATGAATTTCTCCAGTCTCAAGATTTACGTAACGCTTGCCTTCTATCACTTTGATAGTTTGTTCTTGTTGACCGTTAGCGGTTGTCATTTCGATCGTATTACCATACACGTAACTTTTTACAATTTTACCAAGTTCTATTTGTTCCATACTTCATACCTATAAAAATATGTTTTGTGCTTTTGTATGACGCTTATCAAGTTAAGGCGTCGCAATCACGATGTTTAAATTCAAATTTATTCCATGGTTTATTGACAATAGGGACCCTAAAATTATAAAACTGATTGTGTTGGCACGGCGAACAAAGTTCCACCGTACCACCCCAACCAGTCTAATTTATTTTAGCCTATCGTCAACAACTTTCACGGCATAAAAATTTAATCATCTGGAAGCGGGCGCTCTAACATGTTAAAAATTTCCTGATGAACTTTGTTGAAATCTCTAACATGTCTGACTTTTATTTTTTGAATAGGCTGACCATCCCATTGTAGCCAACCATAGCCAGCTGGGAGATTCTTTTCTAGAGTTTGACCATCATCTAAGTCAAACATTGATTTGGCAACAGATGATTTAAGGTGACCTAAATTCAAAAATCCAGAAAACTGTGCTCGTGCATCACCACCAAGTACATCTGCCATGAGTACTTGGGTACTAATAAGTAAACGAATATTCAATGAGCGACCTTGAAATAAGAGTAACCTAAGTTTTTTCTTATAGTTGTCTCTAGTTTTTTTATCTTCAAATTCTTCGAACATTGAGACTAGTTCATCAATGTATACAACTAGATAAACTCGTTTGCGGTGTGTATTTTCTTTCCTCTTCTGAAACTCATTGAATGATGAATCAATTACTTTATAGGCGTCAGTACCAAGAAAAATATTGGGAGATGAGCTCGCAAACCGAAAATCCTCTCCTTTGGGGTCTCCGACCATAAGGCAAGTGTGTCTGGTTTGCAGTGCTAGACATGCTAAGATAAGTTTACAAGTACCAGTTTTATAACTTCCTGTCCCTCCTAAAACATTGAAATGGTAATGGGTATGTAAGTTCCAACCTACATACCCGCCACCTTGTTTTTGGAAGGGCTGAATAACAGCCTTATCCATTAGAATACCTCGTCTTCGTCATGGAAATCATCTGGCTTACTAACTTCCTGTTGGCGAGCAATACGATTGAACTTAGCCAGTTCGCTATAGTTCAGTTGAACCACGAAACACCAGCCAATATTTTGAAGATTTTGGCAAGTTACTGAGTCAACAGCGAAATCAAGACTGTATTTTGACACAACACCTTGAAGATATGATTCCACATCGGATAGTTCATTACCTCTAGTTTGTTTAGTGATAGGGATATACAAATACCATCCATTATACCAAATTTGATTGGTAAGTTTGAAGTTTGTATCATTTTCGAATCTATAAATAAGTTCATTTACAATAGCATTTAGAGCTGTATTATAATGCTTTATCTGGAGTTGGTTGTGTTGATACTCAATATACTTATTAATACCTTTTTTCGACCAAAAGCTAATATTTTTAAGCTGATTGTGACTTTTAGCGAATGCAAGTCGTAATATTGCTTCAGTACTATTATAGCCAGACTGACCATTAGCTATATTCACT
Organism: Streptococcus sp. IsoGale022; assembly: GCF_031142805.1. Classification (NCBI taxonomy): domain Bacteria; kingdom Bacillati; phylum Bacillota; class Bacilli; order Lactobacillales; family Streptococcaceae; genus Streptococcus; species Streptococcus sp. IsoGale022. The sequence goes on from NZ_JAKZJI010000024.1 coordinate 27,564, forward strand.
TTATTGTCTATCCACAGAATAGCAAAGTTAGTACTAACCAAGAGAGTGTAAAGAAAGAACAAAGTAGTTAAAATTTTAACAATAAATAAGAACATGGTAATACTCCTTATAATTCTACAGCTTCATCTGCTTCGATTACTGACGCAGTCAAACTCAGTTGATTCCTATATTCTCCATAGATTACTGCTTTTTCAATGTTAGTAACCTCACATGTCGTTAACATTGGTTTGAAAGATGAATAATCGTCGATTGACGCAAATGGAACTTTTACCAGTAGTTGCTCTCCGAGGTTCGTTTTATCATTTGGGTATTCACTGCTATCTTTATAAATTAGCAGTGATACCTTTACTCCTTTTTCAAGTTCGGAACCTGTATCGGTTTTCTCTATCCAACGTGTCGCAGAGATGAAGCGAAGTTCTTTACGTGAAAAAAATTGAGGTGCATTGAATGCAGTAAAGTGCGATAAATTTTTTAATGACATAAAGATGTCCTCCTTAATAAAAAATGTAACAGAAACAAAAATTAAGATTAGTTTCTTGGGCGATAAAAGTTTAGAAACAAAAATATTTATTTGTTTCTGCTTATAGTGTATCAAAAATTATGAGGCGTGTCAACAAAAAAAGAATCTTTTTTTAAAAAAAGATTCTAATGAGAGTGAAAATATGATATAATAGACTTACTTTAAGGAGGTATTTATATGAAACTAACTAGAAAAACAATCAAGGAACTATGTCTTGGTCTTACTAAAGCCACTTTAGAATTTGCTGGCTATGAGTTAACAGATGAGTCGGGGTATTTATTAGCACAGATAGATGAAAAGACACCATTATTAATTTATTGTGTAAGTAAACAATTTTCTTCAAATGAAAGTCCCACTTTTAAAGCAGATGGGAAAGCTTTAATTAAGTTGATGCACTTTGTAGAATCTTATCCTGAATCGCTAAATCCCTGTATTGCATATACTTTTACAAAAGGGAATATATCATCATTCGAAACAGTAATAGTCCCTGTTGAAGATATTCGAGAATTGACTAGAGTTGGTGGAGTATTTTCAGATTCAGGAGGTCATCTACATCTGAATACGGATTTGACTTCCGATTTACCGAAGTCTGCTATTTATAAAAAATGGAAGATAGTTGAATAATTCTTATTTACTTAGACACTTACTTTAGTTACTACGGGTGCATATATATATAAACGTTGACAAATATTTTATGTTTTGTTATACTTATCTTAGATTTGAAGTCATCGAAGGTACCGTCAGGTATAACTAGGTGGCCTTTTTTTATACATAGAGGGAATATTATTTATGTCAGATAACATATTTGAACTCAAAAATTTTAAAGAATATTTACCATTGGAAGTTGATATTTCTGATAAAGATTGTTTACGTTATAAACCGGTTTTAGCACCAACTCAATTGAAGAAAGAAATTGAGCCATCGTTATCGGAAGAGAAGCTTTATGACCACATGAAAAATAACTCTAACTGGGATTTCTCCAAAGAAGATTGCGATGATTTTTATAAAGAAGATTGCGTTAATTTTTTAAGAGATATTGATTTTCAATCATTCTCACAGTATGGTAAGCTAACGGAACGTAATTATTTCAAAGCAAAATCTGCCTATTTATTTGACAGCTATTTAAGAAATTTTCTTCAAGAGATTTTAGAACGTATTGAAGTTTTTTTGAAAAAGAGTACCTCAGATGCTATAACATTGGGCTATAATAAAGAAATCTATATTTTTGAAGATGATGAGTTGTATTATAATGAGAGTAAAAAATATAGTAAGGATGACGCCCATAGGAAAGATTTAGTTCTTCGAACGAAATATTATTTATCTAGCCTGATATTGCAAAAAAGTGAAGATAATATAGTTCAAAAACAGATATCTGAATTTGGGGTAGTGCTTCCTTGGACAGTTTTCCGCTTGATGACATTTGGGAATATTTCTTCTTTTTTGGTTGCGTTGCAACCTCTTTATAGAACTAAGGTTGCTTCCTATGTGAGTTCACCCTTAGAACCAACAAATAAAATTGCCGCTAAGGTATTGTTGTCATGGTGTAATGCTCTTCGCTACTTGAGAAATATCTGTTCCCACAATGGACGTTTATATGGTCGGTTGCACAATACGTTACCAGTTATTCATCGTGCTGATGAAAAATTGTTGTCTAATTGTTTAAATAATGATGTTAAAAAATTATTTGTCTATTTTGTGGCAATGAGGCATATCATAATATCTATGTCTAAAGAGTCACATTTATTTTGGAATGATAAGTTAGAACGATTGTTGGAAGAGAGTCATCGCTATGAAATCAATTTTGTAAATTATGGTTTTCCAGAAAATGGGTTTGAGTTGCTAAAAATCCAGAAAAAGAATGCATAAAACTAATAATAACAAAAATGGTGTGAACTTTTTGGTAAAATCTAGCTCAATTTGTGTATTTTTAGGGTAAAATTCACACCATTCAACTGAAAGTTATTTAAATTAGATGAAATTATGTTTTCTGTAAATGTGGAAAAACATTGATTTTAAGTGGATATTGAAATCTATTCAAATAAAAATGTTTCCAACCAGGTCTTAAGAAAGCTCGTAAAGCATCACAATTCTCAAAACGTTAATCAAAGCGATTATATCAACCTTTACAGACATTCAAGAATTTTCTCTTGGATGTCTTTTTTGATGTAAAAAGCAATTTAACCTAAAAATACACCAAGATTTAAAATCTTGGTGTATTATTTTTTTTAGATAATTGTTCTCTAAAAAGTTTTGTCATTTGTTTTTGACCGGCAGGAGTACCTAGCGCTTCTTTGCTTATTTCTCCTTTAAATATTTGTTCCATTAAAAATAGGTAAGCCTCGCCCAAAGCTGTTGTAATTAATCCAGCGGTAGTTCCGGAAATCGTTCCGCCAACTGCCGTTCCTACTCCGGGAATAAATTTGAGGATATTAGAAACTATTGTTTTTCCAAGGAATGTTGCTCCCCCAGACCCTAAAGTTGAGGATACAAAGGCGGTTAGAAAAGTTTTATTTATATCAAGCCCAAATATTACTGTGATGCCAGTAATCATGCTTATCTGGGTTGGAACAAGCATGAATGCATCTGCGAATGGAACCGGAGCGAAACCTTCACCAAAACTTGCTGCTACTGCTGTAGCGATGACTGCCCTAGCATGTTTTTTTAGATTCCAGAGATACTTTTTGGATGTTTTGCAGTGTATCCTGTAGTTCAGATGGCAATACCTCAGACATTACATCAATCAAAGTATCTAATCCAAAAGCTTTAGCGACATATTCCTCATCAAAATCCATATCTTGAGCTAAAATTGGCACAACTTTACAGACGTCTAAGTTTTCCTGCTCAACATGAGCTTTCATTTCTAGTGCTTTCTTCTTAGGTACAGATTGAGTAAGGACAACAATGATTGGTACCTTAGACGTTTTATTCTTCTCAGAAAACTCTCTGAGCCATTCCGCTTCTGAACTATCGAAAGTACGGTTTGAACCGACATTAATACAATACCAAATGCAGTGAATCACCTCATTGATATCATTAGAAGAGTAACCGTTGTTAATTAGTTTGATGACCTCATCTTTGACACTCTCCTGTTGGGTATATGACAATTCAAAGCCAGGTGTATCGTAAATAGCCAAAGGATATCCGGTTTTTTCAATTTTACGAATTTCCTGAGTTACCGGTCTACCCAGTCCAGTATCAGCAAAATTCCCTCTAAACAAACTATTAATTAGTGTGCTTTTGCCAACACCTGATTTGCCAATGACGATGATGTTTAATTTTTTTAAATTATTAATTTTATCATTAATCGCGTTGAGACATTGCTGCGCAATAGTATCTGTATTTATTTGCATTATCTTCTACCTTTGTTATAGTCAGATTTTTTAACTAACGTGTCTTTCCAATCAAGACTGGCTTTTAGATGATTGGTTAGTGTTACTTGTTTTTTATATACATAATTTCTAGTTTTTTTCAATACTCTAGGCAGAAGAACTGTAGAGGCTAAAATTAAAGCTCCGCTTACGAAGATGTATCTTGCAGTAGATGATTTTCTCTTTCTCGTGCCTTTTTTCTTTGACATAATATTTCTCACTAATATGATTTTTAAAATAATTATATCATATAAGAAATTAAAAGAGTCAATTTAATGATTTTGTTTATCTCTTTGTTTTAAAGATTTTAGAATAAATTCTTCGATAGAAATTGAAGTAATGTTAGCAGTGATCTATTAGCTGTAATGAAGAGGGGGCAAAGATATTGAAGATATAAAAGTAGTTATGTGAGTTTCAACTTTGTCCGGCAGATGGGTGTCAGATTGGACAAAGTCCTGCTCAGCTAGAGACCTCAGATAAGTTTCAAATCACAGAGCCGCTGCCTGCTAGTCAAAGACAGGCTTACGAGACATTTCTAACTCAGGCTGGAATTGATGTGGCAGCTATTGAGTGGGTAGAGTCGGAGACAGGTCAAATCTATGTCTATGATGTGAACACCAATACCAACTATAATCCGACAGCAGAAGAAAAAGCAGGAATTTTTGCTCATCAGTATCTGGCAGAATATCTAAAGAACGAGCTGGCAACATCCTATCCAGAATAAATTTAAAAAGAACAAGAGCTTTCCGTTTTGGAGGCTTTTTGTTTTTTCTTCATTCATTTCTAAAATATGACATCTGTCATTTTGTTTTTGTGACAAACGTTAGGTGAAGCGCTTACAAAAATTTGTTATATTTAGACTATTGAGATTGCTTCTTTTTTATAAAGGAGTTAGGTGCTAAACGAGGTGTTCATTTTGAACAAGAAAAGGTGAAAGGAGTGCGTTATGTAGCAGTAATTTGGTTGTGAGGAGTCTGATTTTATTTTTAGAATATTGAGGTGCATCATGAAAAATCATCAGGAAAAAGTGTGTAAAAATTGGTTTATGAGAAAAAGCGGCAAGCGTTGGGTGTTTGGGTGCGCCCTGCTGGCTTTTGGAGCTTTCTTGTTAGATGGTGGCGGTGTGGTTTATGCAGATGAGGGTAATACTAATCCAGCCCCTACTCAGGTCTTGCAGGCTGATTCATCAGCTGTCTCGGAGGCTGAGATCGGGCAAACAGCTGATCCTACAAGGAATGCCGATAAGGTAGAAAACTCTGTAGCTGAGGAGACAGCTGCGGCTGCAGCGACGGAAGTGGGTAGTCAGGATGCAGCAGTGGGGTCAGCCAACCAAAAGGCTGATAAGGATAATCAAGTCACAGCAAACGCTAAAGAGACCAAACAGGAAGAAGACGAACAGCCAGCAGCGAAGGAAGTTGCTTCGGAAAAGCTCCCTGCTGTAGATGAGCAGTCAGGCTTCAATACTAATTTGGCAGAAGTCAAGGGAGACAAAAATGGAGTTTGGGAAGTCCGGGAGCAAGGACTTTATAGTGATGCCAGAGGCAAAGGTGATAGTTTCCTTTACTCTCAAAGTCAGGGCAGAGACTTTGTTTACTCGACGGATGTAACTTTCCTCAGTAAGGAAGGGGCGGCAGCCCTCATTTTCCGCAGTAATAATAATCCGGATGACAAGAGCAGCTATGCAGTTAATATTGATGGTGGCAGCAACAATGTGAAGTTTTGGCGTTGGCAAGGCGGGCGTGACTATCAGTTTATCAATGAAAAGCATATCGAGCCTACGGATGATAATAAATATCGGCTTAAGGTTGTTTCTATCGGCTCTTGGGTATCCTATTATGTCAATGATATTCTAGTGGCCAGTTCAGGGGATTACACGCTTCAGAGAGATGACAAGGGGCAGAATACTTATCTGTCAGAAGGCTATTTTGGCTTACTAAATTGGAATAGCGAGCTGCTTTTTCAAAATACCTTTTACAAAGAAATCACTCCTCAGTCTAATCCCGAGTTAGAGGATATCAGAGTGACTTCTTCGGTTGGGAAAGTGGAGCAGAAAGGTCAGTTTACTGCCCCTATCACTATCCAGTATGTCAAGCATGATGCTGAGACTGTAGACTTGACTGTCGTAGCGAAAAATCCTGCTGCCAAGGTAAGCGTGACCGATGCTGCAGGTAGGGTTTATAGTGATTTGAAGAATATCCCGCTGGCAGTGGGGGCAAACTATCTGGCTGTGAGCAGCACTGTGACCGATGCGGATGGGCAGGAGGTCCGCCTGACTTACCGGCTCAATGTCCATCGTCGGCAGGCAGATGAGGTATACTACAATGAGCTCTATCGCGGTCAGTATCATTATTCGGTCAAGGACGGTTGGGCCAATGATCCCAACGGGCTGGTTTATTACAAGGGAGTCTATCATTTCTTCTATCAGTTTTACGACGATACAAAGTGGGGACCGATGCACTGGGGCCATGCGACCAGCAAGGATTTGATTCATTGGGAAGAACAGCCGATTGCCTTTTATCCGGATGCTAATGGGGCTATGTTCTCAGGTTCTATCGTAGCAGATACTACCAATTCCTCTGGTTTGTTTGACAATGACCAGGGCGGTTTAGTCGCGCTAATTACTGCCGACGGAAACGGTCAGCGCATCAAGCTGGCCTACAGTAAAGATGAGGGCCGGACTTGGACGAAGCTTGATCAAATTGCAGCTGACTGGACGGATGATCTACTGCAATCTCAGGATTTTCGTGATCCCAAGGTCTTCCGTTGGGAGGGCAAATGGTTTATGGTCGTCGCAGGCGGACCGCTGAGAATTTATTCCTCTGATAATCTGCGTAATTGGAAGGTGGAGTCAACTTATGCGTATCTCCATACAGAGTGTCCAGATCTTTATCCTTTACTGGCAGACGATGGTAGCCTTAAGTGGGTCCTGTCTCGTGGCGGGCGCTCCTATAAGGTCGGTGATTTTAGACAGGTGGAGGGCAAGTGGACCTTCGTCCCAGATGCTGAGTTTACTCAGGCTGATCAGGTCATGAACTTTGGTAAAGACTCTTATGCAGCCATGACTTACTACGTTCAGGACTTTGGCAGCAAGGCTAATCCAACCCTACCTGACATTATCGAGTCTAACTGGATGAATACCTGGGAGGACTACTGTAATCTGGTAGCCGATACCGTCGGTCAGAAGTTCAACGGAATCTTCAATCTTAACCTCAAACTAGGCCTTATCAAACAAGACGGAAGCTATCGGCTGACTCAGACGCCAATAGCAGCCTATCAGTCTCTGCGTCAGGAAGACAAGACTGTGTTGTATAAAGACGTGGAAGTTAGTGAGAAGAATGAGCTGTTGAAAGATTTTTCCGGTGATCAGTATGAAATTGTCTCTACTTTCCGGCCGAGTGAAACGACCAAGAAAGTCGGTTTTAACCTACGGGTTGGAGATGGAGAAGTGACTAGAGTTACCTATGATTTAGAAAAGGAAACTCTCTCTATTGACCGCAGCCGGTCCGGCATTCTTCTCAGTAATAAATTTGCTCAGGTGGATAGTCAGTCCGTCAAACGCAATGCGGATGGCAGCATAGATCTGCATCTCTACGTAGATCGCTCCAGCCTAGAAGTCTTTGCCAAAGGATATACTGTGGCAGGTGCCAATCAGATTTTCCCTGCGCCAAATAGTCTTGCCGCTAGTGTGTTTGTAGAAGGTGGTGCAGCTAAGGCTGACATTGCTCTTTATCCGCTGAAGGGCATCTGGAAAGACAAACAGGCAGTGACCAAACCACTGGAACTAGTGCAGGCTTCTCCTGTAACAAATAATATTTATGTCGGCGATGCTTTGGATTTGAAAGCATATATCATGCCAGCAAGTGTCTCTCAAGCGGTCAGTTGGAGTGTGGCTCAGCCAGACCTAGTCTCTGTCACGGAAGATGGCAATAAGCTGCGAGTGACTGCTCTGCAAAGGGGTGTGGTCAAGATAACGGCGACCTCTAAGGAAAATCCAAACCTTTCCAAGGTCTTCACCATCAATATCAGCCGTAATGACTTTAAGACCAATGTTCCAGATCTAAAAGCTGTTTCCGGTAAGTGGTATGTCGACGGTGAAAGCCTCTATAATCAGAATACCAGCGCCAATGATTATTGTATGGGAGGTCAGAAGATTCCTTTCTCTGAGTATAACTTGGATGTGGACCTCAAGTATCAAAAAGGCTTGATTAATATTTTCTATGCGTCTGAAAATGTTGACCCTCGCAATGCTTATTCTATTCAATTTGGCGATAATGATAAGATTCGACTTTACCGCTTTATGGGAGAGACGATTGCAGAAAGTAGCATGAATGGCAAGCATCTTGATGACAGCCAGTTCCACCATGTTAAGCTAGTGAAAACTAAAAATGGTGTCAGTGTATCTGTGGATGGTGTAGAATACCTGAACCACCAATTTGATACGGTTGAGCCTTATTATAATGATGCCTACGTCGGTCTGGGACTCTGGGATGGGGACTTGGAAGCGCGTAATTTCTTTGTGACCAATCTTCATGCGCCAGCAGTTAATAAGGCTTCTCTGCAGAAAGTGGTAGACAGTACGGCTAGTCTAGATCCAAGCCTCTACACAGATGAGACAGTTCAGGCTTACCAGGCAGCCTTGGCTCAAGCTCAGTCTCTCTTGGCAGAGGAAAAAGCGGAGCAGGCGGATTTAGATAGAGTAGAGCAGGAACTGAAGACAGCTCTTGCTGCTCTGGCTGTGAAACCAAGCCATCAGGTCACTCCGGAAGAAGGGATAAAGGACCTAGTGGAAGAAAAGCCTTTCTTAGAAGTCATAATGGAAGAGATTGCATATCAGACTCGAGAACAGGAAAATCCAGAACTGGAAAGAGGACAGAGGAGGATACTTGTAGCTGGCCAAAAAGGTCAAAAGCGAGTCTTTGTAGAAGTCTTGAAGGGTCAGCGAACCATCCTCGGTCAGGAAGTGCTCTCTCTAGCAGTTGACGAACTAGTAGAAGTTGGAAGCAAGGTGGTGGCTGAAAGTGCTAAACAGCCTTTGACAAGGACCCAGCCTCAAGCTCTGAAGCAAGGTGAGGAAGGGAAAGTTATTCCGTCGCCAAGATTGCAGCCAAATTCAGATTCAGCTCTGCCTAAGACTGGCACTCAAGAAGATAAGTTTTTGCCTCTGGCTGGTTTAGCTTTTCTGGGAATGGGTCTTCTAGCTGGAAGGAAGAAACAAGAAGACTAAGATGCTAAGCAATGGTTATTTGCACATAAAAAGGATGGGTGTTTTCCCGTCCTTTTTTGATATAGATATGGCTTGCGAAGTGATTAGTTTTTGGCTGAGCATGCTCTAGTATCTGGCAAGAAATTTCGCCACATCCATCTTCCTCTTTTTTACTCCGCTATCCGAACTTGCATCCGGATGAACATATTGCGGTGCTGCTCCTGGAGTTGTGGCTGTTCATGAATCACCTCGCAGATATAATCGCCCACAGGAGTATATCCAGCTTGGGTCAGAGCCTGGTAAAAATGCGGCAGGGCTTTAAGTTCATCTGCAAAGGAAGAGCAGTAAGCAACAGCATAATTTCCTGCCGGCAACAATATTCGATTTAAGTGAGGGAGTTCATTGGGAGTATGATGGAAGAGACAGAGTTGTTTGGAAGTCCATCTTTCTTTTTGGAAATCTTCTTGTTTCATAATAGAGCCAACACGACTGAAATGGGTGAAAAAAGGACTGTAACGCAGGATTTCTTGCTTGAAGCAGCGGAGAGCAAGTTCGTATTCTTCACTTTTCATTTGATAAATATTTTGATCAATTTCAAAAGTAAGCAGCTGCCGCTCAGGAAAAGTTAGGATTTCCAGCTCTTGCTCGCTCTGTTTTTCGCCATAGATACGGGCACCAGACCGAAAGATTTCGATTTCTTGGATTTGTTTTTCTAAATTCTCTTTTTCCTCTAGAAGGCGCTGATAGCGTTCCTCGATAAGCTGATGCAGTTGAAAATGGTCTTTGTCAGATAGGATTTCTTTGATGTCTTCTAGAGAAAAATTCAGTTGACGCAGGTACTGAATGGAGTCAACCAGAGAAGACTGATTGATGTGGTAGTAGCGATAGTTGGTTTCTGGATCGACTTTATAGGGTTTTAAAAGACCGATTTGGTCATAGAATCGTAGAGTTTGGATGGAAATCTGATTTATTTGGGAAAATTCTCCGATACGCAAAATTTTTTTCATTTTTTAAAACCCTCTATTGACTCTCTAGTTACTAGAGATATTATACTATAATTGTGAAAATAATAACAATTAATGGAGGATTTGCCATGAGAAATACAAAAATTCGTGCTGTCCAATATGGCTGCGGCAAGATGTCTAAAGTGATTTTCAAGTACCTATTGGATCACGGTGTAGAAATCGTCGGAGCTATTGATAACAATCCTGCTGTAGTAGGGCAGGATGTTGGTGATTTTGCAGAGCTAGGCTATAAGACTGGTGTCCTGATTTCTGATAAGGCTGACAGTGTGTTTGACCAGTGTGACGCTGACATTGCCATTGTCACCATTGCTTCCTATATGCCGGAAATGTATGATTTTTTTGAAACAGCCATCAAGCATGGAGTTAATATCATCACGACCTGTGAGGAAGCGATCTACCCTTGGACGACCTCGCCATCCGAAACAAACCGCTTGGACAAGCTGGCTAAAGAATATGGTATCACTGTAATGGGATCTGGCATGCAGGATATTTACTGGATTAATATGCCTTGCTTGGCTATGTCTGGCCTTAATCGCATTCAAAAGGTGAAAGGGGTTGTCAGCTATAATGTGGAAGATTATGGTCTGGCTCTCGCAGAAGCGCATGGTGCTGGTTACGATTCAGAGCGATTTGAAAAGGAAATTGCCAGTGCTGAGAGCCTGCCGTCCTATATGTGGAATGCTGCTGAAGCTATCTGCTCTAAGATGAACTGGACAATTCAGGATATTTCACAAAAGAGTGTTCCTTACATTTTGGATGAAGATGTTTATTCTGAAACGCTGGGACGCACGGTTTCAGCGGGGCAAGTAACGGGTATGTCAGCTGTGACGACCATTCATACCCATCAGGGAATTGAGTTGGAAGTAGAGTGTATTGGCAAGGTCTATCGTGAAAATGACGGAGATATGTGTGATTGGGAAATTACTGGTGAGCCAAATCTAGCCTTTTCAGTCAGCAAGCCTGATACCGTAGCCTTGACCTGTGCCACTATCGTCAATCGAATCCCTTCTGTATTAGACGCACCGGCAGGTTATGTAACTTCAGAGTTGGCGCGTGAGTTGGCCTATCCGACTTATCCGCTTCATACCTATGTGGAAAAATAGCAGAGCTTATAACTAAAATACACCTCCCGCATC
>NZ_JAKZJI010000025.1:0-29215 GCF_031142805.1 Streptococcus sp. IsoGale022
CGTCCCGGTTTTTTGACAATATAAGGAAAAGGAATTAGTTTTTCTTGTTTTTAGAGGCTTTTGATGACGGAGTGGAAGTCTTAGATACAGATTGTTTAGAGTCAGTTTTAGACTTACCAAAATTTCTGATTTTATCTATTGGAGTCGTTAGGGCTTTCCCAGCTTTTTTCGCTCCTCCTGCAGCTCCTTTAAAGTCACCTATATAATCTGTAGTAGTTCTATAAATATCTTTCATCATATTAGCACTCTTAACTGCGTCCCTTTCTTCCCATGCTTTACCAAATTCTGTCATGTATGCTTTGAAAGAATTCCATCGATTAGACATTCGTTCTAACGCTTCATTTTCAACCATCTTGGCTTCTGGACTATAAGGAATGCCTTGTGAGTAGTTAAATCCTGTGCTTAGCAATAGAGCAGCATCTTGAACTTCTTGCTTATCTGCAACTTTGGTAATAGCTCTTGCAGACTTAGTGACTTGATCTATTGCTTTCTTCCCTCTTGAAGACGCAAATGTTCCTATCGCATAGCCAGCATTTTTAAGCATTTTCATGTTTTCACTGTCTGTTGATTTCTTTTTGGTTGAATTTTCAATAAAAGTGTCTAAGTCTTTTTTCTTACCTTCTACATATTTATTAAACTTCTCTGGATATAAACTAAATCCGCCAACAGCAGTCGTCTCTTTGGCCGCCTTCTTTGCCTCTTTTTCTGACGCTGGGGTTTTAAAGAAGTCTCTTTTAATACCATTTGTCAGTGGATCAAAATAGTCTCCAATTTGCTTCTCGATTTCGTTAGATATTTTACTCAGTTTTTTAGTATCCCTATCTTGAAACGCTTTATAAACTTCTTGTTTTAGTTTATGATAACCTGGACTAGGCTCTGTCTTTTTCTCCTTCTCCGCCATAATAGCAGCCATATCCCTCATATCAACAGCAGTAGGGGGCAAGCCATTTGCAGCATTTAAACCAATACTAAGCATTCTTGAAGTAGAGCCAACTCCTGGTTTGTCTGCAAATTTATTAACATTATTTACTACAGCAGTTGCCCCATCTAATGCGAGATTTCCACCTACCACACCTAAATATGCTAACTCATTAGAAGAGGCTCGAATCGCTGCAAGTCTAGAGGATGAGCTAGCTGCCATGTTATCTATCGCAGCTCCAACATAACCTAAGTCTTTGAAACGTCTATCATCTTTGACTTCAAAATCATTTGTCAAATGCTGTTTAGCAGATTTATTCATAGCATTTCTGTAATTGTTTATATCCCTGTTAAACTCGTATTGAAATCTTTCAGATAACGCTTTGGGATCCGAGGTCATTCTGTGGTAAGTAGCACCCGGCCCTGCAAACATCGCACCTGCTTGATAGTAGTCTTCTGGTGTTCGACTAAAAGTTTGAGATAAGCCTAAGTCAACCGTCGTTGGAAGAGTTTGGTTAGTGAGTACGTCCTCTGTAGCTAAAGGATTGTTAAAAAGGGTTGAAGTGGGCTTACTTTCGCTGACCCATTGCCAATCTCCGTCTAAAAACGAACCCGGCAATTGATTTTTTCCTGTTGCTGACAGAGAGGATGCATAGTCTAAAGCAAAGCCTGGGAGTCCTTCCTTGCTCGTGGTTGTCTGCTTGAAGCCTGCCCAATCAGCCAAAGCCTCTGACATCGTTGGGGTGTTAACAGTTTTTGACTTCTCAGAGATATCAATCTGCTTCCAATCACCCTCGACTGGATTAAAGCCAGACCATTGATTTACTGGTGACGTGCTAACAAAGTCCTCTGTAGGTTTTGTTGCAGAAAGAGTATATTCACCCTCCAATGGAGAGAGACTTGCTGTTCTTGATGCAGCATCCTGAACACTAGCCCAATCACCAAGTGCCAAATCACTTAGAGAGTTCCTTTTGTTGGAAAACTGGCTTCCAAGCGCATCGGTTACACGAGTCCAGTCTCCTGTTGTAAAATCATCTGTTGCTGTGATAGTTGACGAAGCCGAATTGTTGAAAGAATCATTGATTCTAGACCAATTATCTACCTCCAAATCACTATAAGCAGCGCTTGTTGACGTTTTATTGTCGCTAAAATCTGATACATGCGACCAGTCACCTGCTGTAAAGTCGTTCAGACCCAAGCCACTTGTTGAAAATTTATCGCTTGATGAATCAGATACTCTTGACCAATCGCCTGAAGTAAAGTCACTCACTGTCTTGCTGGTTGACGAAGCATTATCTGCCAAGGCATCAGATGTTCGAGACCAATCACCTGTATCAAAATCACTAAAAGAGTCAGAAATCTCGGAAGATTTCTTAGCAGCTGAATCGTTGGTGCTCGTCCAATTCCCTGTGCTCAAATCTGCAGAACTTGTATTGCTGTCAGAAATGCTAGACCAACTTCCAGAACTATAATTGTTGCCCGATGAAATAGCATCACCAAAGCTAGAAAAGTCGCTGTTATCCTTAGACGAACTGGCATCTCCAATACTGGACCAGCTTCCAGATCCATTTGACAAGTCGTTGTCGCCAATACTTGACCAATTCCCAGAAGTATCTGACGAGCCAAAGCTACTATCTGAAGTAGAGGTTCCAAGACTATCATTATCTGAAGTAGAATAGCCACCGAAACTGTTAGAATCAGAAGATCCGAAACTTCCAGAATCTGAGAAACCTAGACTATCACTATTTGAAGTATAGGAGCCATAACTACCAGAATCCGAGGAGCTTGAGCTGAAACCACCGGAATCTGAGGTACTGGAACCAAAACTGCCGGAGTCTAAAGAACTGGAACTAAAGCTTCCAGAGTCTGAAGAGCTTGAACCGAAACTGTCGGAATCCGAGGAACCTGAACCAAAGCTTCCAGAGTCTGAAGAGCTTGAACCGAAACTATCGGAATCCGAGGAACCTGAACCAAAGCTACCGGAGTCTGAAGAGCTTGAACCGAAACCACCGGAGTCCGAGGAACTGGAGCCAAAACCGCCAGAGTCCGAGGAGCTTGAACCGAAACTTCCAGAGTCCGAGGAACTGGAGCCAAAACCGCCAGAGTCCGAGGAGCTTGAACCGAAACTGTCGGAATCCGAGGAACCTGAACCAAAGCTACCGGAGTCCGAGGAACTGGAGCCAAAACCGCCGGAATCTGAGGAACCTGAACCGAAACCACCGGAGTCCGAGGAATCTGAACCGAAACCACCGGAGTCCGAGGTACTGGAGCTAGAATCTGAGGAACCTGAACCACCATCATAAGCCTGGACCTGCCCAACGTGGACAAACACAGCGCTCAACAAAATCAAAAGCATTAGTCTTTTCTTCACAAATGCTCCTCCTTTCTTTTTTTACTATTCTAATATACCATAATTTTATTATAGGATACTGAGTTTTTTGCCATGTAAAAATATTTTAAAGTCCTTGAAATATTATGTCATATATAATTGACAACTTGTCCAGTAAAAAAGAAACCTTGTTTTTACAAAATTTCTAAGACCTATTGATGCCGATTGCAGGGAATTTTCTTATTAACCCAAATTTGTGACTCCTAAAATTTGCGTTATATAGTGTTGCTCTTAAATTTGTGATAAAAATAATATCAAGCAGTACTTAAAAATTCCTGGTAAAGATACATATTAGGTTTCGAACCATAAAAAATCTAAGCGTGTATCACTCCAACTGTCTAAAAATAAGCTTAATGCTTCTAACTTCTTCTTAAGTAGGTTATAAAAAAATTATCTTTCGCTTGATGAACTAGAAAAAGCTACTATAGTCTATAGTGTTTGCTACAAAAAACGAATTAAAAGGACCGAATCCTGTTCAATATAGAATTCAATCCTTTCAATAATTATTGGTTCAGCTTTGAAATCTTAGTATAGAAACCTAGTCTTTCGATAAGATGTCAAAGAAGATTATTTTTCCTGACTATTACTAGCTCCTTCGGAGCCCTCCTTTTGTCCCCCTCTCATTCCTTGAATTATTCCAAATAGCGAGGGAATGCGATCTTCTTTTTCTCCAGTAATGGGATTATAACCTGTCGTACCGATAACAACATCTAAAGGCTCTACATCTGTTTTAGATCCAACAATATTATTTGCAATAATAGCAATTCGACCAACAGATTCAGGCAGAGGAGAACTATCAGGAACAGCATCAGTTCCTGATAAAGTCTCTCCAGTAAGTCCAATGTAGACATTATTTGCTACATTATGAGTTAAATTATCAGCAATTATACCGATGTATCGTGCACCCGTTTCGCTTGTTCTAATCACCCCTGTTCCAATAACCGGAGAAGTTCCTTGTGCTATATTATAATTTAAAGATCCGATAGGGGTTAGAACTTCTTCAGGCACTGGCTGAGGATCAGGAGTCACGTATGTTCCCAACTCAGTAAACGTCACTCCAGCCAATTTTCCAAATGTGCCATCAAATACATCATAAACTTCTTCTCCAACAATACCCAAAAGAGTCGTTGGAGTAGAAAAAGGCTTTCCAGTTTCTGTCCCCCACATATTAGGGTTCCTTCTTTCTTCTGCATTTGTTGTATTTGTTGCAGAGACAGTGTAATCAGCCTCCAAGGGAGAGTAATTACCCCAAGCATCGTTTCCCAAAACATTGAAAGTTTCATTTGAATCAACTGCCAAACCGCTACCAAGGTCAACAGAAGATTCGGATCCAGTTATATCGGCTGGTTTATCCGAAACGAAACTGCCTAAGCTGTCCGGATTAGCTGTCAAACCATTGCCTGCGGAAGCCGCAGTGCTTGATTCAGTTGCCGAATCTGTCAAATTAGGCTTGTCAGAGCCTGCCGAGCCTACTGGCTCAGTTGTAGAATCTGATTCTGAGATAAAACTACCTAGACTATCTGCATCTGCAGCCAAACCACTGCCCAGGTCAGCAGAAGATTCGGATCCAGTTCTATCGGCTGGTTTATCCGAAACGAAACTGCCTAAGCTGTCCGGATTAGCTGTCAAACCATTGCCTGCGGAAGCCGCAGTGCTTGATTCAGTTGCCGAATCTGCCAAATTAGGCTTGTCAGAGCTTGCTGAGCCTACTGACTCAGTTGTAGAATCTGATTCTGAGATAAAACTACCTAGACTATCTGCATCTGCAGCCAAACCACTGCCCAAGTCGGTAGAAGATTCGGATCCAGTTCTATCGGCTGGTTTATCCGAAACGAAACTGCCTAAGCTGTCCGGATTAGCTGTCAAACCATTGCCTGCGGAAGCCGCAGTGCTTGATTCAGTTGCCGAGTCTGCCAAATTAGGCTTGTCAGAGCTTGCCGAGTCTACTGACTCAGTTGTTTGATTAGCTGAATCTATAGGAGTCGAGGAAGCCGTCGTTTCATCTGTAGTAGTGACAGAATTAGTTGCATCCGTAAGGGGTGTGGGAGCGGTCGCTACTGCTGCATCTGGTGTACCCGCCATTATCTCATCTGTGCTCGTTGTTGGATTGGTTGATTCTGTAGAAACTGGGGCAGAAATATTCCCCAGATTAGTCAAATTATCACCATCATTTGCTGACGCATCCAAAGAATCAATAGTTGGAATATCTGAAGCGAAGTCACCTAAACTATCTGGATTAACGGTCAAACCGCTGCCCAAATCAGAGGAAGAATCATCATCAGATGTGTCATCGTCAGAATCCGAAGAGAAGTGACCTAAATCATCTGCATCAGCAGATAAGCCACTGCCCAAATCAGAGGAAGCATCATCGTCAGATGTGTTATCGTCAGAATCCGAAGAGAAGTGACCTAAATCATCTGCATCAGCAGACAAGCCACTGCCCAAATCAGAGGAAGCATCATCGTCAGATGTGCCATCGTCAGATGTGCCATCGTCAGAATCCGAAGAGAAGTGACCTAAATCGTCTGCATCAGCAGACAGACCGCTGCCTAAATCAGAGGAATTATCATCGTCAGAATCTGAATCATTAGACGAACTGAAACTACTAGAATCTGAAAAACTATCAGAGTCACTGCTATCAGCACGAACTTGTCCTATACCAATAAATATGAAAATTAGTAAAATTAAAAAAAATAGCAATCGTTTTTTCATAAACACCTGCTCCTTTCTTTTTATACTAATTCACTGTATCATATTTCTCTTTGATTTTCTTGATTTTTCCACCATGTAAAGATATTTTAACCTCTTTGCATTCGAACTTTTATAATTGACACCTTGTTCAGTAAAAAAGAAACCTTGCTTTTACAAGATTTCTAAGACCTATTTATGCCGATTGCAGGGATCGAACCTGTGACCTACGCGTTACGAGTGCGTTGCTCTACCAACTGAGCTAAATCGGCGCCTTTTCCCTTTTATTTTAGCATCTTGAGTTTTTTTGTCAAGGGAAAATTTCACAACTTTTTAACCCAAATCAAACAAGGGTTGTTTTTATCCCAAAGTTCAGGAAAGATTTCTAACTTTTTAAAGCCCTGAGCCTGATAGAAAGCGTTAGTCCTGTCGTAAGTAGGATAATGACCTGGTGCTACCGTTTTCACTTGCAAATAGGATGCCTTTTGACGAGCAGATTTTTCTAAAACTCCTAGAAGTTGACTGCCAATTCCCGCTCTATGATAGCATTTCTTAACAGCTAGACAGTCAATCTCAGCACAATCTTCACTAGAGTATGATAAGCTTACAAAGCCAGCCAAATCACTCTCCTGATAGGCAGACCAAACTTGCAAATCCGTAGCTCCTTCAATGTAAGCTTGTGTACTTTCAGGTATTCCAAACCATTCTGGCAGATCCTTCAAAACTTCGCTAACCACTAGCATCTTTTGTTTTTCTTCCTTCACTTCTTCAATTACTATCATCTTAAAATCCCTTCTTGATTTAAGCTTTAGGGCTAATCATATTTTCTGTCTTACGATCCTGCACTTTCGTAGGCGTCTAAGCCCCTGTCCCATAGTTTCAAAGAAATGAAAAAGAAGACAAGAGAAATCAGAATCAAACCACCGATATTAAAGAGTCCATTCTTTTCCTGCAAGAAATAGCTAGCGGGATAGTAAGCCGTAAAGGCGAAAGGCACGATGAAACTAATCAACCAACGGATAAGCGAATGGTAAATTGAAATCGGGTACTTGGCAAAATCATTGAACATATAGAAAATGTAGATCATCGCTCCTGATTGCTTGGTCCAAAAAGCAATACTCGCTGTCGCAATTTTCAAGGAAGTATAAATTAAGGTCGCAAAAGGAATACAAACTAGGAAAAGCAAAAATTTAGGAAAGGTCCAACTAATACTAGTGACCGTTGTCGCCAGCAGGATTCCACCGACCAAGAGTTCTCCCAAAGCATCAATCTGAAATGTTTCAACTAGAATATGAAAGAGAGGATTGATAGGCCGAGTCAGGTATTTGTCAAACTCTCCTTTTCGCACTAAGCGTTGCCCCAGTGCCCATAGATTGTCAAAAAAGAGATGGTCCAATCCCTTGGGAATTAAGGAAAAGCCATAGATAAAGGCAATCTCTTGGAATGTCCAGCCTTCTAGCGATGGAATGTGTTGAAAGAGTACATTGAGAAACAAGAGGTTCAAGCCTTGGGTCAGGAAGACACCTAAAACACCAACCACAAAATCAACCTTATATTCCATGATTTGCTTGATGTATTGTCCGATAAAAATCAGATGCATGCGCTGATATTTTTTCATACTAACCTCCTTGAATGGTGATAAACGACTGGACTCTTTTCCAAATCAACTGAGACAAGC
The DNA here is from genome assembly GCF_031142805.1 of Streptococcus sp. IsoGale022. Classification (NCBI taxonomy): domain Bacteria; kingdom Bacillati; phylum Bacillota; class Bacilli; order Lactobacillales; family Streptococcaceae; genus Streptococcus; species Streptococcus sp. IsoGale022. The sequence continues at coordinate 7,674 of NZ_JAKZJI010000025.1, forward strand.
CTACCATCACTAAAAGCCAAAACAACTGCAAGGAAAGAGCCTGAAGAATCTGACTGGCATCGTATTTCCCAACGATAATCATAACCGGAGTGTAAATCAAGGATGAAAAAGGCAAAAAGGACAGAATATTTGAAACAATCTTGGGAAAGAAAGCCAAGGGAATCAAACTCCCCGACATAAAGGCAATCAGAGAATTCTTGAGCAGATTAGAGCCCCATAGATTTTTAAACACAAAAGCTGAAAAGCCAAAGCAGATATTAAAGAAAAAATTGATCAGATAGGCTAGCGTTAAGCTAAAAAGATAAATCAAGGTTAGTCCTAAAACTTCTAAAACAACTTGCCCAGATAAGATTTTCATCAAGACAATGACACTTAAAAATGGGAGGCCGACAGAGATAAAAATCAACCACTTGGAACCAATCTCGGTGAAGAGATAAGAGGCCGCAAAATGCACCGGTCTCAACAAGCGCATGATAATCGATCCGTCCTTGACCTCTTCTCCAATCATAAAAGAAGAATCCGACCTGGTCAAGAGATTGGTCACAAAACTCATGATGATGTAGAGGGTGATATCTGCCATACTGAAGCCTTGAATCAAAGACTCCTGCGACGAATCGAAGACTGCCTTCCAGAGATAAAAGGCCACAAAAGCTCCCATGACATCGCCAAGCCGATAGAGAATAAAGTTGATACGATAGGTAATCAACTCCTGAATCCCTGCATTGATAAAGGGTTTATAACGTCTCCATAATTTGACCATCTTAGAGCTCCTTTCGATAGAAGCGACGGATAATATCCTCAATATCCGTATCCACCATCTTCAAATCACGGATCTCAAAATCAGACAGGGTTTGCTTGATAATATCAGCTGACTGATAGCGGGAACTATCGTATTGAATGTTGAGGCTATTTCCTTGTCTATCAATAGTCATATCAGGCAATCCTGCATAGTGAGAGACAAGATGACTTTGCCCTGGTACCAGTTCAAAGGAAAGAGTCTTCATCTTGCCAAAGGTTTCCTTGAGCTGGCTCACCGTTCCATCAAAAATCTCCTGCCCCTTGTCAATCATAAAAATCCGATCACAAAGTTGCTCAATATCACTCAAGTCATGAGTGGTCAAGAGAATAGTAGTCTCTTCCTCCTGATTGATCTGGGTGATGGCGCGACGAATGTTGTCCTTGACTGAAACATCCAAACCAATGGTCGGCTCATCTAAAAAGAGAACCTTGGGATTGTGGAGCAAGGAAGCCGCAATGTCCGCACGCATCCGTTGCCCAAGTGAAAGAGTTCGCACGGGGTCCTTGATAAATTCCTTCAAATCCAAGACCTCATTCAAAAAGTCCATGCGCTTATGAAAGAGCGAGTCTGGCACATCGTAAATCTCCTTCAAGACCGTGTAGGTCTCCTGCAGAGCCAAATCCCACCATAACTGGGTGCGTTGTCCGAAGACCACTCCAATATCTTTGACATAGTCTTGGCGATTATCCTGCGGAATCTTGCCATTAATCCGACAAAAACCAGATGTCGGTTTCAAAATCCCTGTCAACATTTTAATGGTTGTTGACTTCCCAGCACCATTGGCCCCGATAAAGCCTAAAATCTGCCCTTTTGGAACCTCAAAGGTCAAATCCTTGACCGCTTCAAAGATCTGCTTTTCGGGATGAATAAAGGAGCGCAATGATCCTTTCAAGCCTGGTTCCTTAACTGTCTTTACAAAATTTTTCTGAAGATGTTCCACTTCTATCATTGCCATATACTTCTCCCTATCGCAAGGAATAGCAACATTGTATTTTTGACTACAAATATTCTAAATCCTTACTTTCTAAACCTCCTACATTTTATTATTACAGAAGGCTTTATACCAACCTATTATAGTCCAATAAAAAATGGAATGCAAGCGTTTGCCTGTAGATTCTGAAATTAGAGATTTCACTCTTAAAATAATAGTTTTAATCAAAAATTCTGGTTTAGTAGTTTCCTTAAAACACCAAAAAACCCACCCATTGGGCAGGTTTCTGTTTTGTAATGTTCAGCTAGATTAAGCTTTACCTTCTGAACATAAATCATTTATTTACTATACTTCCTCATACACTAAAAAGAGCTATATTCAGGTATTCTTCTACCCACACTGTATTAGAAATATGCTTCATTATTCCCTTTAGTTCTTAAAAAAGTGTGGCAAAATAGGGGCAAAATCTTAGGTTGAATTTGCCATAAATCCTAGTATAGACAGCAGAAATTTGGAGAATATTTAATAAGCTTTTTTTGCAGTGAATATGAATCATACTAACAAACTGGAACTCTTCCTATAAAACAGAATTTTATAAGATCTTTAAATACCTTTTGTTCTTTAGTGCTAGATAAATAAAGATCTAAATCATGCTTTCTATATTCGACTACAGCTTCTTCGAAATCTCTATAAAAACCATGTGATGACAATTGGACATCAGTGTTATTCAGAACGGATACTAATAGACTATAACAATTAGAATGATTTCTTAGCTTAAGAGGTAAAACATTCTGAGAAAAATTCTCCTCATATTCGATAATTTCTGATTCTGAAGGATAAATTACATCTTGAAGAAATTTACTATTATTATATAGCCAAAATCTAGCTTCATCAATCCCTCTAGCCTTAACGATAGACAAAAGAAACTTGTCTAGTAGTTGAATATTATCATACCCTATGATATCAATTATTTTTTTCAAAGTTCGATATCTAATTTCAGGAGGTAAAACAGAGAACAATGTCAAGATATTTTTGTCTGTTTTTAAATTCAGACTATATTTCAAAAAATATTGTACAAATAAATAAGAAAATAAATCCCAAATGGAGTCTTCGGCTATAATCAATTCATCTACATTAGCATTCGATATATTTGCTGTATGAGTGTATTTATTGCCTAATTTTCTTAACCTATCTATAGTTTTTTCAAAATCCTTGACTAGTCGTTTATCTACCTTTTTATACCTTTCTGTTACTTTAAACTTTTCATTTTTCTCATGAGTAGTTATATCTCCCAGATTCATGGGTTCTCCTGCTCCCAAGTTCAAAAATTTGCGAACTAATAACTCTGTCAATTTTCTGAGTAATATTATCCTACTTCCCATACTGATAGTTGAATAATATATATCTGCAATTAAATCAGATAAAACTAATTCATAATCGTAATTTTTAAAAGGAGCAATTGCCATAATTTGACCTCTCTAAAATGGTATATAGTAAGACTCTAATACCATAAAATTGCAGAAGGATGTGCTTATTTTTTCTTACTAACTCAGACTCTTTTGACAAGTTTATTGGCTTGATATCTAATAATACTTTATCTATGGATAGACAAAAGATATATCATACTTAATTATTTGTAATTTAATATGAGAAATTTGTTCTCAAAGAGTATATTTTTCAATTAATTTATTAAACTAGAGGGCATTTAGTCGTGTTGAGAGAAATTTATTTATCAACAGGAAGCTCGTTACCATTTTTAAATAAAATTTGATTATATTTATTTCCCCATCTATTCATTTCAACTACTACTGGTTCTAAAGTTCTTCCAAGTTCAGTTAGTGTATACTCTGTTATCGGAGGCATGATAGAGTAAATATCTTTATGAATAATTTTGTCCAACTCCAATTCTTTAAGTTGCAACGCTAACATCCTTCTAGAACAACCGGGCATTAATTTTTCTAATTCGCCAAATCGACAAATTTCATTATTTAATAAGTGAAATAATATTACGCACTTCCATTTGCCAGAAATTACTTGGAGAGTGGTTTCTACTGGACATCCATTAGCACAATCATAAATTTTTCTTACCATAATCTACCCATCTTTCTATCTTAAGTTACTAAAATATCACTAGTTACAAAAACTTCAATATTGTTATTTTGCAGTATTTGTCTATAATTAACATTATACCAAATAAAATAAGGAAAGGAAATTGAACTATGGCAACTATGAAAGGGGTCGGATTATACAGATATTTACCTATTGATGATAAGAGAAGTTTTGAAGACGTTGAGTTAAATAAACCTTTTGCTAAAGGAAAGAACTTACTTGTTGAGGTTAAAGCGATTTCAGTAAATCCAGTAGATTATAAAGTTAGATCTCCAAAAAGTAAAGTCGAAGAATCCCCGAGAATCTTAGGATGGGATGCTTCAGGAATTGTCTCAGAGGTAGGGGAAGATTGCGAGTTGTTTTCTGTTGGCGATGAGGTATTCTATGCGGGAGATTTAACAAAATCGGGGTCCTATGCTGAATATCAACTTGTAGATGAGCGTATTGTTGGGAAAAAACCAAATACCTTATCTTTTGAAGATTCTGCGGCCTTACCCTTAACTTCCTTAACAGCATATGAGGGTTTATTTGAAAAATTAAAAATCCCATTTGATAAAAGCAAAAATTATACTAAGAGTATATTAATCATCGGAGCAAGTGGTGGAGTAGGATCAATAGCTTGTCAGTTAGCTCATAATGTTGGGTTAACTGTTATTGGAACTGCTTCCAGAGATGAAAGTAAAAAGTGGGTTTTGGAGCATGGAGCTGAATTTGTAATTAATCATTTTGAAGATATGGATAAAGAGCTTAATGAAATTGGATTCTCAACAGTTGATTACATTTTCTGTTTAAATAATACTGAAAAGCATTGGGATTTTATGGTAAAAGCTATTAAACCTCAAGGAAATATCTGTTCTATTGACGAAACTAAAGAAAAAGTCAATTTGTCTGCACTACAGTCTAAAGCAGTTAGTTTTTCATGGGAATTTATGTTTGCAAAATCAATGTGGCAAACAGAAGATTTGATTAGTCAACATTATATTCTTAATCAAATTGCAGATATGATTGATAATGGAGAGCTAAAAACGACGGTTACAAAAAGATTATCTCCAATGAATTCAATAAACATTAAAGAGGCTCACAGGCTTCTAGAAACCGGTCGAACCATAGGAAAAATTGTTATCAGCAATTCAAAAGAGTGAAAAATTAGAATTAATTAATGGAGAAAGAAAGAATAAATAGATATAATGAGTCTCGTGTAATTAAAGATAGCATAGTAAAGCAATAGGTCCGTGAATTTTCCAAGAACAGATTTGGCTTTTATTTCATAGAAAGGGATATTCCCCGAAAAAGTAAAATGATTGTCAGCATTACCTGTCTTAAACTTGTAAAATTACCTTGGTATAATAAAAATGGAGTAAGCAAATGTAAGAATTTGCCACATTATTTTTAGTGCCTCTATCTGCAATTTTATTAATTGCCTGTTCTAACCAATCAAGTAATTCTTTAGATGGTGAACACTATAGCCAATTGAAACAAGAACAAGACAAAAGAGCCTCGAAAAAGTATTACAACTTGGTAATACCTTTTTGAGGTGTTTTTTGATATGAGCTCATGTTTTCTCAATAGGATTGTACTCAGGTGAGTAGGGAGGAAGAGGTAAAAGTTTATGCCCAAACTCTTCACATAAGAGCTCCAGCTTATCCATTCTATGGAATCTTGCATTATCCATAATAATAACTGATGGTGTATTCAATTTTGGTAGGAGAAACTTCTGAAACCAAGCTTCAAAAAAGTCGCTCGTCATCGTCTCTTCGTAAGTCATTGGAGCGATTAACTCACTATTTGTTAGACCTGCAACCAAAGAAATCCTCTGATATCTTCTTCCAGACACTTTACCTCCTATTAACTGACCTTATAATGAGCGACCGTATTCTCGATAAAAATAAGTATCGAATCCCGTTTCATCAATATAAACAGGTGCTAAGTGCTTTAAACTATTAAATTTTTTGAAAGTTCTATCATTCATTTAGCCACTCTGTATTCCTAAAAATTAGATGTTCCAATTTACTTTGGGAAAGACAGTGATTTCCTTTGAAAACAGGCGTAAAGCTGTTATATTCGTTCGCCAAGGGTAGTCTTAGAATCATTGTAAAAAATTACATTCGTTTAGCAACTTTGGATGTAGTAGTCTTAAGTATATTCTCTATAAAAGCAAACACAAAAAAACCTACCCTTACGGGCAGGTTTCTGTTTTATATGGTTAAGCTAGATTAAGCTTTACCTTCTGAACCGAATACGTCGATACGTTCTTCAACTGATGCTTGGATGGCTTTTACACCGTCAGCCAAGAATTTACGTGGGTCGAAGAGTTTCTTCTTGTCGTATTCTGCTTCGTTTGCTTCGTAGTCGCGAGCGAATGCACGAGTTGCATTAGCGAATGCGATTTGGCATTCAGTGTTAACGTTAACTTTGGCAACACCAAGTTTGATAGCTGCTTGGATTTGGTCATCAGGAATACCTGAACCACCGTGCAATACGATTGGGAAGCCTGGAAGAGCTTCTGTCAATTTCTTCAAGTGGTCAAGGTCAAGACCTTCCCAGTTTGCTGGGTATGGACCGTGGATGTTACCGATACCAGCTGCCAAGAAGTCGATTCCAGTTTCAACCATTGCTTTAGCGTCTTCGATTGGAGCCAATTCACCTTTACCGATGATACCGTCTTCTTCACCACCGATAGTACCAACTTCAGCTTCTACTGAGATACCTTTAGCGTGTGCTTTTTCAACGACTTCCTTAGCCAATTTAAGGTTTTCTTCTACTGGAAGGTGTGAACCATCAAACATGATAGAAGTGTAACCAACTTCGATACACTCAAGTGCATCTTCGTAGTGACCATGGTCCAAGTGAATCGCAACTGGTACAGTGATGCCCATTGATTCTACAAGGTTAGCGATCAAATTACGAGCAACTTTGTAGCCACCCATGTATTTAGCAGCACCCATTGAAGTTTGGATAAGCACTGGTGCTTTCTTAGCTTCTGCCGCACGCAGGATAGCTTGAGTCCACTCAAGGTTGTTTGTGTTGAATCCACCAACTGCGTAACCATTGTCACGAGCTGCTTGGACAAATTTTTCTGCTGAAACGATTGCCATTCTTATCAGGCCTCCTCTTATTTTTTGTGGTTAAACCACTTACATTGTTTATTTTATCACTTTTTCACTAAAATTGCTAGTTTTTCCTGAAATTTTAAAGAATTACAGTGAGACACTCAGCATTTTAAGCGTCTCTATTGCAAAAAGAAAAAGCTGGCCGAAGCCAGCTTACTTGATGCGGAGAGAGGGACTTGAACCCTCACGACCTAAAGCGGTCACAGGATCCTTAGTCCTGCGCGTCTGCCAATTCCGCCATCCCCGCGATTGAGTACTTTACTAGTATAACAGGACAGCTAAGGCTTGTCAAGAAAATTTTTGACTTTATTTCAAAAAATCAACTTTCTACTCAATCAGCAAATCTAGGAAATCTAAGCGAAATGAAGCTAAGGCAGGAACACAGAAAACTCAGTGCTGCTGAGTCGCAACAAATACAGCCACCGTTTGGTCGGGATCGTATTTTTCAAAGTCAATAGTGTAGTCCCGATGAAGCTCACCTGTTTCTTCTGCCTGCCAAATCCTCTGCCAAGCATGAAGAATCGCTTGAGGATCCTCCTTATCCGCCTCAAATACTTGATAGATCTGCTCGGATGTGTCAAAATCATAGACTTCCCCATCTGTTAAACGGCAGATAGAGAGACTATAGTCTCCTTTGTAATCACTGGCATAGTCATGATAGACAGCATAGACCGGTTCCCCTTGGGCAAAAGCTTCTTTCACAGCTCCCTCTTGTTCCTGCCAGAGAGCTTGGATTTTTTCTACACAATGCTCATCTTGAAAATTATTAGTACGAATACTAGCTAAAATGTTTAGAAACATCTTCTTCCCTCCTTTTATTTTTCATTATAACATTTCTCTAGAAAAGTCGCTTAGTTCAGACAAAACAAGTCTATCTCTCCTGGCCCTTTTTTACCGCTGCTGTGACAAAGGCTGTATAAAGACCCTCAGGTCGGTTCGGTCGGCTGGAAAGCTCTGGATGGTATTGACAGGCTACGAAGAATTTATTTTCCGGGATTTCCACTATTTCGACCAAGCGATTGTCCGGTGAAACTCCTGAAAATACAAATCCGGCTGCCTCAAACTGCTCGCGGAAAGCATTGTTGAATTCATAGCGATGACGGTGACGGCGCTGTACAACTTCTTGATGATCGTAAGCTGCTGCTGCCTTAGAGCCAGGCTTAAGCTTAGAAGGATAGAGCCCCAGTCTCAGCGTTCCACCCAAGTCTTCAACATCAATCTGATCACGCATGAGGTCAATAATCGGAAATGGTGTGTCTGGATTGAGCTCCGCTGAGTTGGCATCAGCCAATCCCAAGACGTGACGGGCGAATTCGACACAGGTCAGCTGCATACCCAAGCAAATCCCCAACATAGGCACATCCTGCTCACGCGCATAGCGGATTGCTTGAATCTTACCCTCAGTTCCTCTCTGACCAAAACCACCCGGAACGATAATCCCATCCGCACTTCCAAGAAGCTCAGCTGCGTTTTCGGCCGTTACCTGATTCGCATCAATCCAGTCAATCTTAACCTCCGCATCATTGGCATAGCCGGCATGCTTGAGCGCTTCGACAACTGAAATATAGGCATCTGGCAACTCAACATACTTACCGACCAGAGCAATATGGACCTGCTTTTCCAGACTCATTACTTTCTCTACCATGGCTGACCACTCTGTCATATCTGCTGCCGGCACATCCAGTTTCAGATGGTCACAGACGATTTGGTCCATATTTTGAGCCTGCAAATTGAGAGGAATTTGGTAGAGATGCTCTACATCCAGCGACTCAATGACCGCCTCAGGTGCTACATCACAGAATTGAGCCAGTTTGTTTTTGATATTTTGTCCAGCTGGTTGCTCTGTACGGATGACCAGCATATTAGGCTGAATCCCCAGACCTCGCAGCTCTTTGACAGAATGCTGAGTCGGCTTGGTCTTCATTTCTCCAGCTGCCTTGAGATAGGGCAGGAGAGTCGTATGGATATACATGACATTGTCTGCTCCGACATCCGCCTTCATCTGGCGCAAAGCTTCTAAGAAAGGAAGAGACTCAATGTCGCCCACTGTACCTCCGACCTCGGTGATAATCACATCCGAGTCCGTGGTCCGTGCAGCCCGCTTGATCTTGTCCTTGAGAGCATCCGTAATATGCGGAATGACTTGGACCGTCGCCCCCAGATACTCACCTTTACGCTCCTTGCGCAGGACTTCGCTATAGATTTTACCAGTGGTAACATTGGAGTATTTATTGAGATTAATGTCAATAAAACGCTCATAATGCCCCAAATCCAGATCCGTCTCGGCTCCATCATCTGTCACAAACACCTCCCCATGCTGGTAAGGGCTCATGGTGCCGGGATCAATGTTGATATAAGGGTCAAACTTCTGAATCGTAACCTTGAGGCCGCGATTCTTCAAAAGTCGGCCCAAACTAGCTGCCACAATCCCTTTTCCGATAGAAGATACTACACCGCCAGTGACAAAAATATATTTAGTTGACATACGTGCTCCTTTTCATAAAACAATTCATTCCAGCAACCACGTCGTTGCTGGAAACTTATCTAGAGGAGGATTTTCCGTAATCTGTCTGAAAAAGAAAAATAGCTCCCTGGAAACAGGAAGCTCTGACCTCTAAAAGAGGTGCCCGAACAGTATGATATCGCAAACCTAAAAAATTGTCAAATATTTTCAGCCGGTTTTCATCCATTTTCCTCAATACTGATAACATGTGTTTCAAATTCTACATCGGGCATGCACTCTGCTAAATCGTGTCGGATTCGTTCCAAGGCTTCCAGACGCATTTCGACAGAGGTATTGGCATTCCCCTGAATGATGAAAATGGCATCCTTGGTCTCCTCATCAAACTTATAATACTCGCTGTCGCGAACATCCAGCCAAGCCAAAATTCCTTTGGCATCCCGATAGACATAGTCCGTCTTGGCAACATGCTTCTCCTTGGACAAAATAGGCAGAAAGACATCTTCCTTTTGGCTAACGGTAAATTCTATCTGACCTTCAATCTTATCAAAATCATGCCCACCAATAGCCAGTAGAGAATGCAGGGCTTCGACATTATAAATATCAATAATGCTATTAATATGAGGGAGCGATCCGCGGTGCTGGATATTGCGAATCAGAGCGGGAACCGTCGGAGGATTTTTCTTGACACTGCGACCTACGCGCTGGAGTATTTCTATATAACCTTGAACCACCGGCGACTCAAGCACCTCATCCAAGTCGCAGGCCAGAGCCCAGTCTTCCATTTCCTTTTTCTTTTTTAGAAATGAGGGAGACAGTTCTGCATGAGGATCGACATTCTTGGCAATCCCAATAACGACACTTTTAATGCCTAAATCACTCAGACTCTTATCAATGACAAATTTCATAGTAGCCTTCCTCCATCTTTTCTTTATTAAATTTTATTAGTATTATACACCCTCCGAACTTATATTTCAAGGAATATTAAAAGAAACAAGGAATTCGTCTCTTGTTTCTTTTTGCTTGATTTATTCTTCCTCTTCAGTCTCCGTATCTTCGTCAGAGTAGTCATCATCTTCTTCGTTGAGTTCGACTTCTTCACCTAGATCATCTGGAGCGATTTCGTTGATTTCAGCATCATAAGCTTCCACTTCATTCTTCTCATCGTCTGGGTTTTCCTCGTCGTATGAGAGAGCTGGGTCTGCTTCGTAGCCGTCCTCATCTTCTGGATCGTCATCGCTGTAGTCAATGGCATCCTCGTCGCCATCCATAAAGGCATTAACGCGTTTCTTCTTGCGTTTCTTAGGTGCGTCGTCCTCATCAGTCTCTTCCAAGGCGATGATTTCTTCATCCACTTCGTCAATAGCATACCATGAACGCAGTCCCCATTTATTATCCCCCAGCGGAATAAAGCTGCCGTCTACATTGAGTTCTGTGTAGAACAATGGCAGAGCATCACGAATCTCACTGTTTGATTTTTCCAGATAGTTTTGAATTTCATTGACCAGATCATTAAAATACATCTCATGGTCGCGGCCGCGGGCTTCCAAAATGGCACGCGCCACTTCAATCATAGAAAGCTCACTTTTTTCCTGTCCAGCAAATACTTCTAATTCCAAAGTTGATCTCCTTTAAGATTAAGTAAAGGCTTGTCGCCCTCTTGCAATTTTTCGCTACTTTCTATTGTACGATAAATTTCTATTTTCGTCAAAAGAAAATCCAGGAAAAATCACGGAACAAGTATAAAAAGAAACTAGTGCATCTGTACACTAGTTTCAAATGATCTCATTTTGAATGATGAAGCTTATTTCACTTTCGCAGTGCTTGTAATCACTTCAACAGCTTTCTTGATAGCAATGTCGTGTTTCAGCATATCTTCTGACAGCAATTGACGAACACGTTCTACTTCCATGTTGTAGTCTGTAGCCAATGAAGTTACTTCAGCTTCGATTTCTTCTGCGCTAGCTTCAAAACCTTCTGCCTTAGCAACAGCTTCTACGACAAGGTTTGTTTTAGTGCGTGACTCAGCATCTGCTTCGTATTGCTTGTGCAGGTCTTCCTGACTAGTACCAGTGATTTGGAAGTACATGTCAGGTGAGATGCCTTGGCGTTGCATATTGCCCAAGAATTCATTAACAGCGCGGTGTACTTCTTCGTGGACCATTTCTGCTGGCAAGTCAACGATTTCAGCGTTTGCTACTGCTTGATCAATAGCTGCTGCTTCTACCGCATCGTTATAAGCTGTTTCCTTAGCTTCTGCCAATTCTTTGCGATACTTTTCTTTCAGCTCGTCAAGAGTTTCCACTTCTTCGTCGATATCTTTTGCAAGTTCATCGTCCAATGCTGGAACTTCTTTTTCTTTGACTTCGTGAATAGTTGTCACAAATTTAGCTTCCTTGCCTGCCAAGTCTTCTGCTTGGTAGTCTTCTGGGAAGGTTACGACAACGTCCACTGTTTCACCTGCACTGTGGCCAACCAACTGCTCTTCAAATCCTGGGATGAATTGACCGCTGCCCAGTCCAAGTGAGAAGTTATCGCCCTTGCCGCCGTCAAATTCAACGCCGTCAACAGAGCCAACAAAGTCAATCACAACTGTATCACCGTCAGCTGCTGGACCTTCTTTGAGAACCAACTCAGCCAAGTTGTTGCGCTCACGCTCAATGCGCTCATCTACTTCGGCGTCAGTCACTTCTTTGCTAGCTTCAACAGTTACTTCCAAGTCTTTGTAAGCACCCAGCTTAACTTCTGGCTTAGTGACTACTTCAGCTTTGATGACCCAGTCTTGACCTTTTTCCATAGACTCGACATCAAACTGAGGCTGAGCAACTACTTCGATACCTGCTTCTTTGACAGCAGCTTCGTATGCTTCTGGAAGAAGAGCGTTCAAAGCATCTTGGTAGAGGGCTTCTTCACCAAAACGTTGGTTGAAGATAGCACGTGGAAGGCGACCTTTACGGAAACCTGGTACAGCAATATCTTTTTTTACTGAGTTAAATACACGGTCCAAGGCAGGCTTGATTTTCTCTTGACTGATGCTAAAAGTCAAAAGACCGCGATTTGTTTCTTTGTTTTCAAATGATACAGACATTCTGTCATTTCTCCTTAAAATTTATTGAATACAACCCATTATAGCATAATTAGAGTTTTTTTCAAAATTATTTTTCCTTTTATCCCTTCCTGATTTTATCCTCTATATAGGCCGCTCTGACGCCGCCAATCAGCTTGGGACGGCTGGCTAAAGCCGTGACATGAGCAGCTCCCAACTCCTTGAGAATCGGTCGGATAGGAATCTGCACGTGCTTGATGTGCATGCCGATAGCAGTATCGCCAATATCCAGCCCCGCCTGAGCGACAATAAACTCTACCTCGACAGGATCCTTCATGTATTGGAAAGCTGCTAGCTGACCGCTGCCGCCTGCGTGAAGAGTAGGCAGAACATTGACAATTTCCAAATCCTTCTTGTTCGCCAAGGCTCTTTCGACTACGAGGGCACGGTTGAGATGTTCACATCCCTGAACTGCTAGAAAGATCCCCTTGTCTTCTAAGATATCCAGTATGGTTTTGACAATGACCTGTCCAACTTCCAGACTGGAACTCTGACCGATATGGCCTCCGACAACCTCACTAGAGGATAGACCCAGAACAAAAATATCTCCCTCGACCAAGGCAGCCTTGTCCAAAACATCTAGAACAATCTGACGAGTTTCTGCTCCAATCTTAGCTAAGTCCATGTCTCACCCCGCTTATTTCACTGTGACTGTCTTTTTCAAACTCTCTGGGAAGGCTTTGTAGAGGGCAAAGCCGACTGCTAAACCAAATGTATTCTGCATAAAATTGCCCAAGATTCCAGCCAGACCTGCTCCGACACCATTCATGATGCTGTCAAAGAGGGCGTAGCCACCGACCATAGCCACCGCGGCTAAGGCTAGACCAAGGTAGCGTTTCTTGCCCTCAAATCCAGCAAAGAAACCTTGAAGTCCGTGGCAAATCAGACTGAAAATCATCCACTGAGGATAGCCGGCAATCATATCAATCAAAAAGCCTGAGAGTCCTCCGACAATAGCCGCTTCTTTGCGGCCAAAGTAGAAAGCTGTGAAATAAATCCCTGCATCCAGCAGTGTCAAAAATCCTGTCGCCGTTGGGATTTTCATAAAATTCCCCAAAACCACAGACAAGGCTGTAATAATAGCTAAGAACACTAATTTTTTAACTTGATTATTTCTCATACTGAACTACCCCATATTGATCTGAGCGCTGAATCGCTCTGTAAACAAAATCTTTAGACAATTGAACTGCTGCAAGCGGAGACTTGCCGAGAAGCAGCTGACTAGCAATGCTGGAAGCAAATGTGCAGCCTGCCCCGGTATTGTTGCTGGCCAGCACTGGCGATTCCATGACTTCAAACTCTCGACCATCATAGTAAACATCCACCGCCCGCTCCTTGCTTAAGCGATTGCCGCCCTTAATCACCACATGCTCGGCTCCCAAATCATAGAGCTCCTTAGCAGCAGCCAGCATATCCTCCAGACTTTTGATTTCTTTTTGGGTCAATAACTGAGCTTCTGCCAGATTTGGCGTGATGATGCTGACATAAGGGAAAAACTTGATGATTTCTTCTCTCAGTGCACTGACCTCCAAGTCATGATTTTCCTTGCAGACCAGAACAGGATCCAGCACTACTGGTATATCCGCATGCCGCTTGACAAAAGCCAATGCCTGCTCTGCTATTTCCAGATTGGGTAAAAGTCCTATCTTAATAGCAGAAAAAGGAAGATCCTTGAGACTGGCTAGCTGCTGGGCAAAAACCTCTTCCTCAACTGGAATGACCTCAAATCCCTTATCAGTCATAGCCGTCAGGCAAGTCACAGCTACGAAACCATGCAGGCCATTAACTGTATAGGTAGCCAAATCGGCATGCAGTCCGCCACCACTGAAAATATCATTGCCCGAAAGGGCTAAAATCAACTTATTCTTCATAACGAATCTCCTTTAGATAGAGGCCGTTTGGACCGGCTGTTGGCCCCGCCAGATGACGGTCTTTCTCCTCTAAAATCCTCTGAATCTGGCCCACCGGCATGCGCTTATTGCCAATCTTGAGCAGGGTCCCGACCATATTGCGGATCTGCTTGTAGAGAAAGCCATTGCCCGAAAAAGTAAAGACTAGAAAATTCCGCTCTGCATCATAGCGAACCTTGGCCTCGGTAATGGTCCGAACCTTGTCTTCCACACTGGTCCCCGAAGCCGTAAATCCTGTAAAATCATGCGTCCCCTCTAACTGAGCAATTGCTTCTTCTATCAGACTCAGCTCCAACGGATAAGGATAATGCGTGGCATAATGGCGCATCATAGGATTTTTAGGCCGGCCGATGTCCACCAAAAATTCATAGGTCTTGCTGTGCTTATTGTAGCGAGAGTGAAAGTCCTCTACCACTCGCTCCACAGAGATAAAATCAACATCTTCCGGCGTCTGTGTATCCAAGGCAAAACGCAATTTCTCTTCATCCCGCTCTTCTGGTAAATCAAAATGCAGCACCTGGCCCAGAGCATGGACACCGCTGTCGGTTCGGCCCGCTCCATGAATCACCACAGGCTGGCCTTTATTGATGCGGGTCAGGGTCTTTTCAATCTCTTCCTGAACGCTTCTGGCATGGGGCTGTCGCTGAAAGCCAGCAAAGCCATAACCATCATAGGAAATAATCGCCTTATATCGTGTCATGTGTTTATTTTAGCAGGAAAAAAAGCCCCCAGCAAGCCCTAAAAGCAGGAACTGTCTGGGGACAGATTTTTACGAAAATGCTGTATAAGAATTAGGGATAATCTGCGCTACGAGTTACCATTATGCAACAAAACAACCCATCTGAACCAGACTGTCAGTGACGGCACAAACAGAACAAATTCAAATGGGTTATTGATTACATATTGCTAAAAGTCATTATTTGTAGTTACACATGCAGCAAATTTGACACTTTTTCTTAGGAACCCCAAATGGAGTTTTCATCCATGAAGCTATTGGTGTTCTTCAGCAACTGCGTAAAGACAGCATACTTGAAGTCCTTGGTTGCGCGTTCATCGACACGAGACTTCTTCAGATCCTTGTCAACAGCTTCTGCAAAGCCAGCTTTCAACTCTTCATAAGTAGTATAGACTTTTCCATTGACAGTCACTGGCTTAATACCTGAGGTTTGTGCTTTATCCACAACTTTTCTGAAGTAAGCTTTCTTGAAGGCTTCCATGGTTTCAAATTCACCTTCAGAAATTTGCTTGATGATAAAGTTGTCGCTCAAACCAGTCACACCTTGCTCATTGGCTGTCTTACGGTGTTTATTAGAAGCATAGCTTATGAAGCCTTTTTCATAGCCATAGTAACCCCAGATTCTGAAGGTATTATGCTTGAACATCAAGGCACCTGGCGCTCCAGTATTGTTTTGACCGCCGCCATAGATACCCGTCATAAAGTCAATGGCAATGTAACTAGAGTCATAGTCGGCAGGATTATAAGTTCGGTTGTCAACTGCACGGTTAGACAGCAAGCCTTGATCGACCAGATCATCTACAGATGAGACCGACATATTCGCTTTCTCCTCAGCCGTCAACTCTCTTACGACGTCGTATTGGGTGCGAGGATCTACAACTTTCGGCTCAACCTTCTTGAACCATTTAGCTGCGGCCTCATTTCCTTTGGCAACAACGGCTTGTCCCTCAAGGTAATCCAGCAGCATGAGGGTGTCATTATAACCCTTCATGTAATGGTCGATGTCTGCTCGGTTCTTGAAGAGACTTGGCGAGCTATTGAAAATGAGACTGCCATTATTTGGACGATCAAAGGCCATATTGAGACCCAAAGCACCCCAACCTGGCTGATCAGGAACAGGTGACTGGAGCATCCCTTGGGCATAGCCTTCTGGTCCGATACCTTGTCGTCTGCCATGTCCGCCCAGATAAATATCTCTGTCATTGACATGGGTAAGCTCGTGCGTGAAGACGGACACACCATATTCCGTCAAGAGGTCAAAGGCCTCAAAGTTCACACGGATTGAACCGGCAGCGTGGGCACCGTAGCCATTTGACTTGTACCAGCCACCCGCTCTGCCACCAACTAGGTTAAAGAACTCGCGGGATGGTGCATAAGGATTGCCCTTATTATCATTTCCGTTGACATCAATCCAGCCACGTCCTTCCACATCGAAACCATCCCATACAGCCGTTACATTTTCCTTGACCATTCTGGACTTGATATCATCTGAAAGCAGTTTGTACCAAGTATCTACGTGATTTCGATGCTGGGTCGCTACTTCCTTGATGCGCGCATTAAATCGTTCATCAGACCATGACCGGCGCTTGTCTCTGTTGACAAAGGCCATCGTGCTATAGTTTGACAGAATAGCTAAACGCGTATTCTTCAAGGTTAGAAGCGGAAGGATATAGTTGCTGAAATATTCAGAGTTGAGGTTGTCAAAGACGCGATACTTAGCAGACTTGATCTCCTCGACTTCTGACTGGCGTTCTTCAAACTGAATAAAGCCTCGGGTTGCATCCTTGAACCAAGAATCCATATCCGCAAAGTCAGTCAGCAAGCGACGGTTGTAATCCAAGTAAGCCACCAAATCACTAGACTTGGACTCAGCCTTCAACTGACGGGCAAACATGTTGACATTGTCTGCCCCTTTCAGTTGATTTTCTGTCGAACGACCAATCTTAATCAAGCGATCCAGCAATGGTACTTTTTCACCATAGAAGTCTGGTTTGAAGAGTACTAGCTCCTTGAGGTTATAGTCACCAAACTTGAGATCGTAATAACGGTTGAGGTAGGTCAGACCGAGCATGATAGCGGTCTTGTTCTCTTCGATTTTAGCTTTCAGAGCTTCATTGGCTGCTGGATTGTCAGCATGGAACCTTGTCCATTCATTGGCCAGGAGCTTACTAATCATATCCTGCAAGTTGGCTTTCACTTCAGCCAGAGACTCATCCAAGAAGAGGCGCTTGACTTTGTTGACCCTATCATTGTCATTAGGAAGACCCACTGAACGATAGACTTCATCACTGTATAGTTCAAAACTCTTCAAGCTCTCAGTCAGCTGAGTCAGCAAATCTTCTTTGACTGCCGTTGAGTGATTTGGAGTATAGACTGTACCAAGCTCTGCAATCTGATATTCCGGCAGGGCAGTCTGCTCAAATCTTGCTTGATTTTGAAGATTGTAGATGATCTTGCTTCTGTCTGCAAAATGGACTAAGATCTTATCAGCATCCGTTCCGCCAGCAACAAACTGATTGCCTTTCAGGGCTTGAACTGATAGAACTTTCTTAGTCAACAGGTCGCCCGCCTTACCAGCATCCACCAGCTTATTGGCTTCATGAATCAAGAACTCTTGATTGTAGAAAGGCATAAAGCGTTCTAGGTTCTGATAAAGCTGTTCATTTTCTGCCTTGTAACCTGGCTTGTCTTGATAAGTACTTGTTTTTAGGATAGCAGCATTTAGCTTCTCAGTTGTTACTTCATTTGCGCTGGTTTGGTCAAGGGCGGTAATCTGGTAGCTCTTAACTTTTTGCTCCGCTTCAGCTTCTGTCAAGCGACGGAACTTAGCATCTTTACCTGTCTTGGTTCCAGAACTTTGTCCCTGAACACCAAAGAGGTTTTGAAGTTTTTGCCCCATCCAAGCATCGGTAATCTCATTATCTGAGCTAAAGAGCTCTTTACCGTTCACTACTGTGGCATAGCTGACGGTGTCATTGATGGTTCCATACGGCCAAATGGAAGCAGCGATACCAGCTGAATTTCTTGAGCCTGCATCCTCTAACTTACCTTTGGCAACTGATTGCATCAATCTGCCCCAATTACCCCAGCCTGAACCTGAATAGTCAGTGAAGTTTTGAGCGACCAGCATACCTGCATTTTGGCCACTCTTGACCCAAATATCTGCCTCAACGTAGGCTCGTTTCACCAAGGACATGGCGTTGGTGCCTGCGATACCGCCTGTCACAGAGTTTCCACCCTTGGACTTAATTCGTCCCTTAAAGGAAACATTTTCAACTCGAGATTGGCCTTCTATATTGTTAACCAAACCGGCAATATGGTCTCTTCCTTCCAAGTATCCTTGGACATTGACGTTTTCGATTACTCCTTTATTCTTCAAGCGAGCAGCAATTGTGGCAATAGTATCGCCCGCTTGCGAATCTGGATAAACCATATTGACTCGCTTAAAGTCAATATCCTTGACCGTTCCGCCAGTAATTGTATCAAATAGAGGATGCGCTAAGTCTAAAATCGCATGGCGCTCACCATTTTGCTCACCAATCAGCTGGCCTTTGAATTCACCTTGCAGGTAAGACTTGCTGTTGGCAGGTTTGTCAATCAGCTTGGCACTAATACTGCGGCCCAGAATAAAGGTTCCAGAAGGATTTTCCTTGATGCCATCCAAGAGGTCTTGGAAGTCATAGTAGACATTTCCTTCACGCTTCTTGGCCTTTTCCAGATAGAAATCAAAGCTGTTTTGAAGACCAGTTGCGCTTCTTTGCAGCAAGTCTGGCAGCTGAGCCTGAATCTTGAAGACAGGCTGGTTATCAACAACCACTTCCTCGATAGAGGTAACTGGCAGGACAGTGTCCTTGAACTGGTCGGATGTAAAGTACAGATAATATTGGTCCAGATTTGCTGGTTTTTCAGCCAGAGTAGGCATCAATTTTGTCTGACCATTCTCAACCTTCATCAAGGAGACATTAGTGATGGACTTGAGCTCCACCTTCTTCAGGTCCAGCTGGACTGTCTCTTGAGCTAATTCTTGGCTTTCAGCCCCATTACCTAAGTCATATGATAGAGTCGTCTCAATCTGATATGGTGTATAGTAGTCCAAACCACTGAAGCTAGCAGTCAGCTGGCCTGCCGCCAAATTCTGCTCAGCTATCAGCTGGCCATCTTTCTTCAGACGAACATGAGCACTAGTAAAGGCTTGATCCCTGTCCGTCAGCTGGTATTGAATTTGCGCAGATTTCTGCAATTCATCCTTCTTAACCGCTGAAACAGTCAGAGTCGGCGCTGCTTTAAGGGCCAATAAGTCCGCCAAAGCCTGCTTGAGTTGGTTGACACCCGCATCTACTTCATCTTGACTCGACGAAGTTTGGTAAACCGTCGAAGCCATATTCTTAATTGCCTGCAGCTGCTGATAGGATTGATTGGTGTAAACGGCTGAATCCACAGCCGCTGCTAAAGCCAGCTGCTTGCTCAATTCTTCTTTATTGATGCGAGCCTTGCTACCCCGAGTGATCACTGTATCAACTGCTTCATGCAAGATTGTTTCAGTAGTTTGTGGCTCCGATATGCGATTACCGTCCAAGACTTCATAGCTGGTTACAATTTCTTTTTGTCCTGGAGTTCCATCGACAGTAGTCTCTTCATCAAGATACTTGCTATCATCTGTCTTGTGAACAACTTGAGGCTCAATCGTTTCTAGCTTGATGTCTGTATGCAGACTAGGTAGTTCTGGTTGCACTGTCGATTCGCCATTGACACCACTGGTGTACTCTGGCAGAGCGGGCTGGACCGGGGCTATGTCGCCTGCTGTATCTACTGGAGCATCATAGACTGGATTGTCCGCTTGAACTGCTGATTCGCCATTAACGCCACCCGTGTATTCTGGTAGAGCGGGCTCTACCGGAGCTGTATCGCTAACTACACTTATCGGGGCCGTGTAGACCGGATTGTCTGCTTGAACTAGCGATTCACCATTAACGCCACCCGTGTACTCTGGCAATGCAGGCTCAACTGGGGCTGTATCTCCTGCTGTGCCTACTGGATTCGTGTAGACTGGATTATCCGCTTGAACTAGCGATTCGCCGTTGACACCGCCCGTGTATTCTGGCAAAGCGGGCTCTACCGCGGCTGTATCTCCTGCTGTTCCTTCCGAAATTGTATAGCTAGGATTTTCTGCTTGCACAGTTGATTGGCCATTTACGCCGCCGCTGTACTCTGGCAATGCAGGCTCTTGTAAGCTTTCCCCTTTTGCCGTCTCTATAGTTGGATTTGATGGCTGAGGAGTTGGAAGCTTCCCTGACACCCCTGAATCATTTGCAGCAGGGTTCAGCTGATACAGCAACCCTGCCTGAGCAGCTCGATCAATAGAGTCAGAGTCCTCTTTTGCAACTTCGGATAATTCTGCTTGTTCTCGAGCTTCTTGATCAACTGGCAGGGAGGTCGACTTGCTCCCTATCAAAGCACGCAAATCAGAAGCGGTAAAGTAACCGATATAGTTATAACCTGCAATGGTCAGATCCGCTTCAGAAACTGTTGACGAAACCGCAACTTGACGGTTATATGAAAGCAATTCCCGATTTTCTAGCGCAAACGCTTGAGGAGACTGTAATAGAGTCTGTCCCAAGCTGCCTAGCAAAAGCACTCCTAGTAATTTGCCAGATTTCTTCCGTGAGAATACCAAGACAGCCAAAATAGCCGTTCCCGCAAATAAGCCGAGAAGCGACTGACCATTATTTCCTGTACGCGGCAAGACAGCTTGCCCATCTTGCTTCCGATAAATCAGGTAATAGTTTTCCCCTGTTTGCAGATTTTCAGGCAGACCTTTCTTAATCAGCCCTTTTTCCTGCTCTGTTAGCTCTTGCTCTTCGACATAGCTATAGTGAGCAGTCGCACCGCCTCCTACTTCATCTGCAGCAACTGTCGAGCTGGACAAAAAGCTCCCAAAAATCAGAGCTGCAATGGCAACCGATCCTACGCCGACAGACAATTTGCGAATCGAATATTTCTGAATTCGCTCCTGCACTTTTTCAAAACTTTTCACTTTATAAATCCCCTTTTTCCTAAAATGTATAAAGCTAATCTCCCATTATCTCCCTAGCCAACTCCCCAGCAGGCTAAAAAGATACTTTTTATACACTTAGTATTATCATATATCTTTTAGGAAATTTTTACAATAGATTTTACTTAAAAAACAATTAATTTTTGTAAAAGTAAATAGAGAAAATCTCTTTACACTTTTTATAGCGAATTTCTTTTTATTAAAAGGCTGGTCAAAGCGGCTCTCTTTTTTGACTACACTTGCCCAATGGCCTTCTAAAAAACATAAAAAGAACAGCGTTGAACAGAACCGCTTATAATGGACAGTATAAAAAGTACACTATACTGTT
>NZ_JAKZJI010000026.1:0-27907 GCF_031142805.1 Streptococcus sp. IsoGale022
GAGAAGATCTGGTTTATTTTACCTTACAGTGCTAGGAACCGTAACCGAAGATAATACTTGAGTATATCGAGGTAAGGTGACAAGGCAATGTAAGTGGAAAATAAAGCAGATTAACGACGAAGTCCAAGAGAGTTAATCAACTCACGGTAACGGTTAACGTCGTTCTTACGAAGGTAAGCCAAGAGGTTACGACGACGACCGATTTTCTTCATCAAACCACGGTAAGTAGCGTGGTCTTTTTTGTGTTGTTTGATGTGGTCGTTGAGGTGGTTAATTTCCCAAGTAAGGACAGCAACTTGAACCTCTACTGAACCAGTGTCACCTTCGTGACGTGCATATTGTGCAATGATTTCATTTTTTTTCTCTTTTGAGATTGCCATGATATACTCCTTTTCTTTACGCTTCATCCGAGTGACAGGTTTGGCATGGCCTGCAACCAAGAAGAAGTTATTTGTCTTTACGACATTCTTATTCTACCAAGAAGGACTACCTTTGTCAAATGATTCTGTTTCAACTCTTTTGTATGAGGAATTCAAGCTCTTTCATTTACAATTCAACCCCAAAGATTGCCAAAGAAAGCATTTCTTCCTCGGTCAGCCTCCTCCATTCTCCGAGAGCCAATGCAGGATCCAACTGTAGGGGCCCCATCGTGAGGCGCTGAAGATCCGTAACTTCTTTTCCGCAGGAAGCCACCATGCGCTTGACCTGGTGGAACTTGCCTTCGGCTAGGGTGATTTCTACGAGGGACTTTTCTTTTTCCTCATCCAGCTCTACAATCTTGAGCTGAGCCGGCTGACAGGTGAAGTCTTTCAGTTCTATTCCTGCAGCAAAGCGCTCTAAATCTGTTTGGTTCATCAGGCCTGCCACTTGAGCTCGGTAGATTTTTTCTACGTGCTTTTTGGGTGACAGCATGGCATGGGCTAGCTTGCCATTATTGGTCAGAAGGAGCAGGCCGTGGGTATCAATATCCAAGCGACCGACAGGGAAGACTTCTTTCTGACGGGCAGTCTCGTCCAGCAAGTCCAGAACCGTTTTATGTTGGTCATCTTCTGTCGCCGAAATAACTCCCGGCGGCTTGTTGAGAAGGTAATAAACGAATTTTTCATAGGTCAGCCTTTGGCCAGAAACAATAATCTCATCTGCTGTCTCATCAATCTGGGTCTTAGGTGATTTCTCTGCTCTGCCATTGACCAAAACCAGCCCTTTCTTGAGCACCTGCTTGACCTGAGCGCGTGAGCCCAGACCATTTTCTGCTAAAAATTTATCCAGACGCATCGTATAACCTCCTAGATTCTTGGAGCTAGTCCGCTCTTTTCTTTGCTAAATCTTAGCACAAAGAGCGAGGTCAGAATCATAGCCAGCCCCAAAACGCTGAAGATAAAGGCTGGGGCGTTAGAGAATCTCCCAATGAAGCTGAGGACAAATGTAGTGGCCGTTGCTCCGATACTGCAGCCTAAAATCACGATAGAAGTGGCTTGATTGAGGAGGTGGGCGGAAATACGCTCGGACAGGGTGTAAAAAATGGTCGTCAGACCGACACTATAGACAAAGCCGGCGCTAATAGTAGCCATGCTGAGTGACAAGAGATTTGGTGAGAAGCCAATAATAATCTGAGTTAGTCCAAAAACCAGACCAGAAAGCATCAGCAATTTATCTCTAAAAAGACGGGTCAAACTAGCAAAGCTGATACCCGCTGCAATCCCAATCAACTGCATCAAGGAAAGAATCACTCCTGCAGTTTGGGCCGTCCCCATGCCAGACTTCTCTACAATCCCCGGCACGCGCACATTGATAGCAATATAAGTCAGCACAATGACCCCCGCCACAAAGGCAAAAGCTAGACTCAGCTGCCAATCCTGCCGGCTTAGCTTAGGAGTCAATTCAGACTGCTCGTGTTGCTTTTCAGAGACCTTGTTATAAGGGACAAAAAGCAGATATAGCACCAAGACCACCAGTCCGAAGCTATAGACGAGAAAGGCAGCCTGCCAACCGAGAGGAAGAAGCCGACTGACACCAAAAGTCAAGAGGGCTGTCCCGACTACTTCTGCTGATCCCCTCAGTCCTAAAAGCCGAACGCGTTCCTGTCCCTTATAGCGCTCGCTAACAATCGAGATAGCCTTGGCATTGAGCAGACCGATTCCCATCCCAAAGACAAGCCGAGAGGCAAACATAAGCCAGTAAGACTGATTAAGAAGAGGAAGAAGCCCGCAGAGCGAAAAGATCAGAAGTCCGCTCACAATCATCTGACGCTCTGTCAGGTATTTTTCAATGACCCTATTAAACAGCAACATGAGCATAATCCCAGCCGAAGGCAAAGAAACCAGAAGTTCTACCCAACTTTCTGGAATGCCTTTATAAAAAGCAAACATGGCCGACTGGGCACTGGAAATCGAAAAAGCCGTAGTCAGAATCAAAGAAAGCGAGAGGATACTCACCTTTTCCATCAATTTTTTCATTCTATTTTCCTTTAAAATTCACACTACCTCTATCATACAGTTTTTTGGGTCAAGACGCAATTTCTTTGCCAGGAATATTATGGGTCGCTGTGGCTCCATTCAAAAAGCAGGCACCCCCAGCCAGTCAAAACCGCTCCCGCCTTTATTTCTTGGAGGTTTTATGTTATGATGAAGGATAGAAAAAGGAGAGAATCATGTCTGTGAGTGAAAAAAAATCTGTTATTGAACGATTAACCAAACCAGCCCATTTAATTGATATGAAAGACATTATACGCGAAGGCAATCCGACCCTGCGCGCTATCGCTGAGGAAGTCAGCTTCCCTCTGTCTGATCAGGACATCATTCTGGGTGAGAAGATGATGCAATTTCTCAAGCATTCCCAAGATCCAGTCATGGCAGAAAAAATGGGGCTGCGCGGTGGTGTTGGTCTAGCTGCTCCCCAGCTGGATATTTCCAAACGGCTCATCGCTGTTTTAGTTCCCAACCCTGAGGACGAAGAGGGCAATCCGCCTAAAGAAGCTTATAGCCTGCAAACACTGATGTACAATCCTAAGATTGTAGCTCATTCTGTTCAGGATGCGGCTTTAGCTGATGGTGAAGGCTGCCTATCAGTCGATCGAGAAGTACCGGGCTACGTGGTTCGTCATGCGCGAGTCACCGTGGATTACTTTGACAAGGACGGTCAAAAGCATCGTATCAAGCTCAAGGGCTATAACGCCATTGTTGTTCAACATGAAATCGACCATATCAACGGCATCATGTTCTACGACCGCATCAATGAAAAAGACCCATTTGCAGTCAAAGACGGCATGTTGGTGATTGAGTAAATAACTTATATATCATTATCAAAAATACCTAGATACAAACTATCTAGGTATTTTTTCTATTCTAACTATCCCGTCTCCAGAAAATAGCCAAGAGGATAACTGCTCCTAGCACTGATGGAACAATAGCTGTATCAGCAAGCATTGGTCCCCAATGGCCAAAGAGAAATTGACCAATCAAGGAACCAAACCAACCCAAGAGGATCTTTCCGATACAGCCCATGCGCTCCCCACGGCTGGTAATAGCCCCGGCGATAAGGCCGATGATAAAACCGACAAACATACTACCAATCATATATTCCCCTTCTTTCTATATTTCTAGCAAGGCTTCACAAGAAGCAAGTGGAAGCTGTCATTATGGAATGCGCCATTTAGGGCAGCTCGAAATCTTAGATTGCCCAGTCTCCATTTCTAAAGATGGCTACGCGACTGCCGTCTTCACGGATACCGTCAATATCCATCTGATCAGAGCCAATCATAAAGTCCACATGGACATCCGAGCGGTTGAGACCCGCTGCTTCTAGCTCTTCTTCAGATAAATTCTCTCCGCCGACCACACTAGTCGCATAGGCTGCACCGATAGCCAAGTGGTTAGAAGCATTTTCATCAAAAAGAGTATTGAAGAAGGTAATGCCTGACTGAGAAATCGGACTTGGATCTGGTACCAAGGCACATTCACCCAAAGCACGCGCACCAGCATTTTCAAAGACAAGATCCTTCATAACCTGGTCTCCCTTTTCAGCAGTAATATCCACAATCTGGCCATCCTTGAAGGTCACCTTGATGCCTTCAATGATGTTGCCATTGTAGCTAAGCGGCTTGGTGCTAGTCACATAGCCATCGGCCCGACGGAAGTCCGGTGCTGTAAAGACCTCCTCTGTCGGCATATTGGCAATAAAATATTCACCCTGAGCATTAAGACTGCCCGCTGACTCCCAGTGATGGTTCTTGGGCAAGCCCAATGTCAAGTCAGTTCCCGGAGCTGTATAGTGCAGAGCAGTGAATTGCTCTTCATTTAAAACTTTAGCTTTTGAGCTGAGTTTTTCTTCATGGGCCTGCCAAGCGGCTACTGGATCATCCTCATAGACACGGCAGGTTTTGAAAATCTGATCCCAAAGCAAATCTACCGCTTCCTCATCGCTGGCAGCATTTGGAAAGACCTTCTTAGCCCACTCTGTACCGGCTGCTGCTGCGACTGTCCAGCTGACTTTATTGGATTGGGTTGCAATCCGCATCGGCTTCATGGCTATGCCCATAGCCTTAGCAGAAGCTGATAATTTCTCAGCATCCACGCCGTTCAAAGCCCCTGGGTCAGATGAACGAACGCCCAAGCGGCTGGCTTTCTTTTCGAGGAGATAGTTCATCTCAGCCACCTTATAGTCTGGAACATTGTCCAAGCGCTCCATTGGCGCATGGAGGAATTTCTCCCGCGCAGTCAAATCATCCGCCCACTGGACAATGACTTCGTGAGCTCCCAGAGCATAGGCTTCCTTGACAATCAAGTGAGCCAGCTCACGCTGCTCCACATCAATATTGAGCGCCACTGTGTGACCCGGCTGCACATTGATACCATTGGCAACCAATAGTTTAGCATATTTTTCTAAGTTTTCTTTAAAATTTGGCAGAACCATTCTGCTTCTCCTTTTCTTTTGTTATTTCTCTTTAAATAAGGACAGCAGGCTAACCGCTGCTACCGTACCACAAATCAAAGCGGTCATTTTCAAAATCGTATCTGGATCAAGATCCAGCTGGTAATCAAACACTTTTTGCGCTGGCTTATCCTGAGCGGAAATGGTAAGTTTCATGAGAAAGTCCTTTCTTTGCTAGTCATACACTGTTTTTTTGCCATATGACTTTCATATTCCAGCCATCCGAAATTAATTTACAGCCTGGCAGCAACTTCCCATAAATCTCTTCATATCCTTTTTTAGAAAGGTAGCGATCTGTTGCTAAATGATTGAGCCAAGATTTGGAGGTGCTATGTTTGAAGATTCTTCTGGCATTTTTCAAGCCGAATCTTTTCCAGTGTCGAGGAAAATCTAAACAAGCGCCTACAATATAGGTCCAAGTTGAAGGAGTGGGCTTTTCTGATACATTGTCCATAACAAACAGGATGCCACCTGACTTTAGTAATTTCTTACATTTTTCCAAAGCTTCAGGGATATCCAAATGATGAAATGTCGTTCGACTGAAAATAAAATCAAATTGTTTCTCAAAAACAGCGGTTAAAAAATCATCCTGCAGTAATTCTACATTCTGTAAATCTTCTTTTTCTACTTTATCTTTTGCTATCTGCAGAAAATCCGCAGAAAGATCTATTCCTGTCACATGTTGAAAATATGAAGACAGAAAAATGCAGGTATTCCCTCCGCCACAACCAATATCCAAAGCGGAAACTCTACTGTCAGGCAAATTATCCAGTAGATAATCGGGCTTGCCTTCCAAAAGAGTGGTTACCCAATCATATTCTAAAGCAACCGCATTAAATTGTTCCGTAATATTTTCCATAAACATCCTTCTTAAAAAAACTCATCAAACAGACTCAACTGGTTATCCTCGGGCATATTTCCTAGAATACCCATGTCGTCCATTTTTTCGACTAGGGTGCTAGATAGGCCGCCACGTTTTCGGAGCTCTGTCTTAGAGAGGAATTCACCTTCTTCCCGTGCTCTGACCACTTGGCGGGCAACGTTGTCACCCAGACCGTCCATAGCAGAGAATGGTGGGATAAGGGTATCTCCTTCGATGAGAAACTCGGTCGCATGGCTCTTGTAGAGATCCAGCTTTCCGAATTTGAAGCCCCGCTCCAGCATTTCGTTGACGATTTCCAGAGTCGTATAAAGGTCAATTTCTACATTAGAAGCTTCGTTGTTCTTGCGTTTTTCAGCGATTTCGTTCATTCGGCGCTTGACGGCATCAAGTCCGCCACTCATGGTCTTGATATCAAATGCTTTAGCCCGGATAGAGAAATAAGCACAGTAGTAATAAATCGGATGATGCACCTTGAAGTAGGCCACTCGCAGGGCCATCATAACGTAGGCTGCCGCATGGGCCTTGGGGAACATGTACTTGATCTTTCCACAGGACTCGATGTACCACTCTGGCACATTGTTTTCCTTCATGGCCGCGATGTAGCCATTGCGCTCTTCTTCAGAAATCTTCAGCCAGAGACCCTTCCGCACGCGCTCCATAATCGTAAAGGCCATCTTAGGATCCAAGCCCTTGCGCATGAGGTAAACCATGATATCGTCCCGACAGCCGATAACGGTGGACAGGTCGGCAATCCCTTGCTTAATCAAGTCCTGAGCATTGCCCAGCCAAACGTCCGTACCATGAGAGAGACCAGATAGCTGTAAGAGCTCCGCAAAGGTCGTCGGATGGGTCTCATCGACCATCCCCCGTACAAAATTGGTCCCAAACTCCGGAATCCCCAGCATACCAGTCGGCGTGCCGATTTGCTCCTGAGTCACACCCAAAATGTCTGTTCCAGAAAAGAGGGCCATGACGCCAGCATCATCCATAGGAATGTCATTTGGATCAATGCCAGACAAGTCCTGAAGCTTCCGAATCATGGTCGGATCATCGTGTCCCAGAACGTCTAGCTTGAGGACATTTTCATCGATATCGTGGAAGTTAAAGTGGGTAGTCTGCCACTCGGCTGTCACATCATCGGCTGGATATTGGACCGGCGTAAAGTCATAGACATCCATATAGTTAGGGATAACAACGATTCCGCCCGGGTGTTGTCCAGTCGTCCGCTTGACTCCAGCAGCTCCCTGCGCCAGACGCTCAACTTCTGCGTCTCGGTAGAATTTCCCGTAGTCGCGCTCATAGCCCTTGACAAATCCATAGGCCGTCTTAGCTGCAACGGTACCAACAGTACCAGCCCGAAAGGCATACTCCGCACCAAAGATATCCCGCACGTCCAAGTGGGCGCTCGGCTGATCCTCTCCAGAGAAGTTCAAATCAATATCGGGTACCTTGTCCCCGTCAAATCCAAGGAAGGTTTCAAAAGGAATATCCTGACCGTTCTTGCTCAGCTTGTGGCCGCACTCTGGACAGTCCTTATCCGGCATATCAAAACCAGAACCATAGGAGCCGTCCGTGATGAACTCGCTGTATTGGCATTTGCCACAGACATAGTGGGGCGACAAAGGATTAACCTCGGTAATTCCAATCATGGTCGCGACAAAGCTGGATCCGACAGACCCCCGCGAACCTACCAGATAGCCCCGCTCATTGGATCGTTGCACTAGCATCTGCGAAGCCAGATAAATCACGGCAAAACCATTCCCCAAGATGGAGGTCAGCTCTTTTTCGATCCGCAAGTCCACGATATCTGGCAGAGGATTGCCATAAATCTCAAATGCTTTTTGATAGGTCAGCTCGGCAACCGTCTCCTCGGCCTTGTCAATGAAAGGCGTATAGAGGTCCCCCTTGACCACCTCTACCGGCTCAAAGGTCTCCGCCAGCTGATTCGGATTGGTGATGACTAACTTCTTAGCCAAATCCTCGCCTAGGAAGGCAAATTCGTCCAGCATTTCATTGGTAGTCCGAAAATGAGCCTTAGGAAGCGGAGCCGGCTGGGCATTTTCACCGTGGCCAATAGTCCGGTTAATCATAGCTCCCTGACCCAGACTCCGTACGATAATCTCACGATAGATTTCTTCTTCCGGCTCGATATAGTGGACATTCCCTGTCGCAAGGACAGGCTTGCCCAAACGATTGCCGACCTCAATCAGATTGCGAATAATGGTCTGCAGTTCTTCCTGGTCCTTGATCTGCTCCTTGGCAATCAGTGGCTCATAAATAGCCGGTGGCATGACCTCGATAAAGTCATAATACTTGGCTACTTCGACAGCCGCATCCACCCCCTGAGAGACAACGGCATCATAGACTTCGCCTTCTGAACAGGCTGAGCCTAGAATCAGGCCTTCACGATGGGCATCCAGAACAGTCCGTGGAATCCGCGGGACACCTTCGAAATACTTGGTATTGGACAGACTGACTAACTTGAAAATATTCTTGAGACCCGTCTGATTTTTCACATAAATAGTCGCATGTTTGACCCGAGCTTTCTTGTAGGAATTCTCATCGACCAGATCCGTATTCAAATCCTTGGGATTGATCACACCATGCTTTTCAGCCACATCCTTGATAAAGATAAAGAGGAGGCGGCCTGTCGCTTCCGCGTCATAGTTGGCCATGTGGTGGTGCTCCAGAGCAATCTGGAAACGCTTGGTCAAAGGCCCCAGACCATGCCGCTTGTACTCTGGATAGAGATTGCGGGCAAATTCTAGCGTGTCAATGACAGGCTGAGTGATTTTCGGCAGGCCATGACGCTCATAGTTGACATTCATAAAGCCCACGTCAAAGGTAGCATTATGGGCAACGAGGACACTGTCCTGGCAAAATTCCTGAAATTCTTTCAGCACTTGCTCTAGCGGTTTGGCATTGCGGACATGCTCATCTGTAATCCCAGTTAGATCCGTCGTAAAGGCCGACAGAGGATGCCCAGGATTGATAAACTCGTCAAACTCAGCGATGATATTACCCTTGTGCATCTTGCTGGCCGCAACCTGAATCAAGTCATTGTAAACCGCCGAAAGCCCTGTTGTCTCCACGTCAAAAACCACATAGGTCGCATCACTCAGCTCCATGTCCACTTCATTATAGACAATGGGCACCCGGTCTTCAACAATATTGGCCTCCATACCATAAATCAGCTGGATACCAGCCTTCTTGGCAGCCTTGTAGCCATGGGGAAAGCTCTGCACATTGCCATGGTCAGTAATAGCGACAGCCTTGTGGCCCCACTTAGCTGCTGTTGCAACGATTTCCTCGACCTCAGGCAGGGCGTCCATCGTAGACATATTTGTATGGGCGTGAAATTCAACCCGCTTCTGACCCTCAGGCATCAAGTCCTTGCGCTCATAGTGGGTGACGGCCTGCACATCCTGCACATTCATGGTCAGGTCGCGGGTAAAATTGTTCATCTCCACATTTCCCCGCACGCGCAGCCAGGCGCCTTTCTTAATCATGTCAAACTTCTTGGCTTCTTCTTCATTTTTCATCCATTTCTGCAAGGAGAAGCTGGAAGTGTAGTCTGTCATCTTGAAATTGAGCAAGACCCGGCCGGTCCGAGTGACCTTCTGCTCCAGATCAAAGACCATTCCCTCAAAGACCAGACGATTTTCCTCAGTCTGAACTTCAATCATAGGGGTAATCTCTGCCTTGTCTAGCTTTGGTTTAGCCGCAGCCTTGCGAGCTTGGAAGTCATAGGCTGGCTTTTCCTCTGGCGGTGGTGCCATCTGCTGCAAGGATTCCATGGCTTTGAGCGCTTCTTCATTGGCTGCCTGGACAATCTTGTCATTCTCAGCCTGGAAATTCTCCGCTTGCTGCTGGGTCAGCTCATCGCTGTGCTGAACCTGACAGGTCAGCTGAGGAAAGCCGTACTTGACCAGCTGCTGGCTGAGATTGGGCAGGTGGTTCTTCCGAAAATGCTCCGTATCAATTGTCGAAGCTCCCTCAATCAGCAGCTTGTCTCCATCCAAATGGACCCGCAAATCCTGATACAGGCTCTTGAAGCCATGACTGGCACATGGACCTTCCTCAAAGGCCAGCTGGTAATAAGCCTGCAAGAGGTCATCCGATATCTGAGGAGCCTGACAGTGAATTTGAAAAACAGCCTGATTGCCCGTCTTAGAAAACTCTTGAGCTAAGCGCTTCTGCAATTCCCGAAAAATCTCAATGGGCAGAATATTCTTAAAAGAAAAATGAAACTCCCAGACCCGACTGACCTTGTGGACCAGAACTTTCTCAATTTCTGCATTCAAAAAGGCCTCTGAATTTCTCATTTCCAGTGGCATATCCAGCTGATGCATTAAAATTTCAAACTTGTTTGACATGATATTTCCTCGTACAGTAGTGACCCTATTTTACCATAAATCAGCACTTTTTTCGACAGAAAAAGAATAGGCCAAAGCGCGAGTTCCTACACAATTATCAAGTCGTTTTTCATGATGCTAAGTTATGATATAATAGAACAGAACATTTATCAAAAGGACTCTTAATTGTGAAGAAAATTCTCTTAGCCTGTACTTGTCTGCTGACCCTGACTGCCTGCAGTATGCCTAATCATAATAAGCAAGAAAACAAGCCCAAGCAAAATCAGAGTCAAAGTAAAACCAAAGAAGAAAAGACGAAGACGAAAACTTTTTCTAATAAAATCGATGAGTATTATACTAATTCAGTCAAACTTTTCTATACTAAAGACAAGATCCTATCTTTTCAGCTAATTTCCAGCCAAGCTATCCCTGAAGAAAATCAAAAAATGAGCGTCGAAGAACTAACAAAAATCTATAGAGAAGATCTTAAGAAAAGTCCCATGATTGAAAATCAAGAAAAGCTAAAAGGACTTGAAATTCATCTTAAAATTTCTGAAGACAAGAAAAAAGCTTTAGCCATTTTTGACTTTGACCTCAGCAAAATAGATCAAGAACAGTTGATTCAGTCAGCTGGTGACTCTGAAAGTAGTCAAACTTTCTTCAGGAAACTTCAAGATAAACCTGAAGAGGTCTTTAACTTTATGAGAGAACAAGGTTTGACAGAAGAATAAAAAAAGCTTTCTGAGTGATTTAACTTTACAGTTAATGCTCAGAAGGCTTTTTCTGTCTATCTTAACACCGCTTCTGCTAAGGCTTTTTGGATAGCGATGACGCTGCGATCGCTGGTAAATTGCAGGACTTCTGCTGGCTCTTGAGCGCTGGAAACCCAGATTTTCAGCTCGGCATCTAAGTCGAAATGGCCGGCTGTTTCCACTGAAAAGCGACTGATAGAGCGATAAGGAAAGGACTTATAAGAAGTCTTTTTACCGGTCATTCCCTGCTTGTCGACCAAGATTAACCTCTTATCTGTAAAGACAATCAAGTCACGAATGAGGCTAAAAGCCAGTTCTACATTCTCTGTTGATGTCAGAATATCCTCCAATTGTCTTTCTGTTTTTTCAATATCTTTCTGAGAGGCATTGCCTAATAAACCGCTGAATAATCCCATCATTCGGTCCTCCAATCTATTTTTTCCTACTATAGCATTTTCAAGACCAATAAGCAAAAGAAAACTGCCAGACAAAACTGGCAGTTTGTTTTATTTTGTCAAAATAGCCAAGGTTTCTAGCAGATTATCAGCGTGGACTTCAATGGTATCGCCAGTAGCCTTAATCTTGACTTCGACAATGCCTTCTGCAGCTTTCTTACCAACTGTCACACGGATTGGGAGACCAATCAAATCGCTATCGCTGAACTTAACACCAGCGCGCTCATTGCGATCATCCACCAAGACCTCATAACCAGCACTTAGCAAGTTAGCCTCGATTTGGTCAGTTAGAGCCACGGCTTCCTCGTCCTTGACATTGACCGGAATCAAGTGCACATCAAATGGTGCCAGCTCTTTCGGGAAGTTGATGCCCCAAGCATAGCGGAATTCACCCTTAGGAGTTTTATTGACAAAGAGACGGGCATGCTGTTCCATAACAGCAGACAGGAGACGGCTGACGCCGATACCGTAACAACCCATAATCATCGGTACTGCTCGGCCATTTTCGTCCAAGACATTGGCGTTCATGCTATCAGAATAGCGAGTTCCCAACTTAAAGATATGTCCAATCTCAATACCGCGAGCAAACTTGAGGACACCTTGGCCGTCTGGCGAAATTTCACCCTCACGAACCTCACGGATATCCACATACTCAGCGGTAAAGTCACGCCCTGGATTGACACCGGTCAGGTGGTAACCATCTTCGTTAGCACCAACTACAGCGTTGGCCAGGTCTTGCACCTTACGGTCAGCAATGATTCTCACGCCTTCTGGCAGATTGACTGGCCCTAGTGAACCAAATCCTGCTCCCAAGAGCTGACGAACTTGATCTTCACTCGCCACGTCAAAGAAATCCGCTGCCAAATAATTTTTCAGCTTGACTTCATTAAGCTGGTCATTACCGACCAGAAGTGCCACGACAGGAGACTCGTCAGCCATGTAAACTAAAGTCTTGATTGCCTGGCTTTCATCCAGCCCAAGGAAGGCAGCAACTTCGTCAATTGTCTTGCAGTCAGGCGTTGAAACGCGGGTTACTTCTTCCTCAGTCACGACACGTCCTGCCGGCTTGTATTCATCCGTCGCCATTTCAAGGTTGGCAGCATAGCTGGACTCACTAGAGTAGGCGATGGTATCCTCACCAGATACCATCCAGCTGGTCAATTCTGTCCGAATAGCTTCCTGAACATCTTCAGGAATTTCATCAAAGCTGGCTACAGACTTGTCCAAGACCACCCAGCGGTTCAAATCCGTCCGATCCGGCGTAATGGCCATGAATTCCTGACTGTCCTTGCCCCCCATGGCACCACCATCACCGATAATAGCTTTGAAATCCAGCTCGCTGCGGGTAAAGATTTTCTCATAGGCAGACTTGTATTCATCATAAGCTACATCCAAGCTGTCATAGTTAGCGTGGAAACTGTAGGCATCTTTCATGATAAACTCACGCGTCCGCAAGAGCCCGTTACGAGGACGTTTTTCATCGCGGTATTTAGGCTGAATCTGATAGAGATTGAGCGGCAGCTGTTTGTAGGATTTAACCGAATCACGGACGATAGCCGTAAAGGTTTCCTCATGGGTTGGCCCTAGGATAAAGTCTGATTTCTCACGATTTTTAAGCTTGTAGAGGTCTTCACCATAGGTCTCATAACGGCCAGACTCGCGCCAGAGGTCTGCACTGAGCAGGGCAGGCGCCAGCATCTCAACCGCACCAATCTTGTCAAACTCTTCCCGCATGATTTTTTTTGCTTTTTCAATCACGCGATTAGCCAGCGGCAGATAAGAATAAACTCCGGCTGAAACCTGACGGACATAGCCAGCCCGCAGCATCAGAGCATGACTGATAACTTGAGCATCGCTAGGCATCTCACGCAGGGTGGGAATTAACATTTTACTTTGTTTCATAAAAACAAAACTCCTTGACTTTCATTGAATAATTTCTTTTTCATAGTTCTAAGAACTTTAGTTTCCTAGAAGAATAATTTCATGATATCGTTCCAGGTAACGGCAATCATCAGGATGACCATAATAGCCACTCCAGACAGAGTGATATAGGTCTCCGTTTCTCTTTTCAGCGGTTTTCTGCGGATAGCCTCCAGAATATTGAGGACGATTTTTCCACCGTCCAAGGCTGGAATGGGAATCAGGTTGAAAATACCGATATTGAGCGACAGCATTGCCAAAAGGCTGAGTACTGCTGGCAAACCTTGCTCGGCAGCTTGGCTGCTGAAATTGTAAATAGCGACCGGGCCGCCTAGCTTATTGATATTGAAGTTGAAGATAATATCTTTCAGAGCTGATAAAATGCGAACCGTTGTAGCCCAAGCAGCAGTAAAGCCGCCAATGACCTTGTCCCAAAAGCCTGTCTTAACTGTTGGAGATACCCCTAGCAGATAACGATTACCGTCTTTTTTAGGCTGTACGGTAATTTCTTTCATTTCGCTGCCGTGTTTGTAGGTAACAGACAAGGTCGGCGCTTCCTTACTCTTGGCTGTGATTTTCGCCAGAGCGCTGGTTAGATCTGCCCAGTTGCTAATCTCATAGTCATTAATCTTAAGGATTTGGTCATTATTTTGAACCCCAGCAGTTGCTATGGCACTACCATCCATGACTTGGAAATGATTGCTGTTCTCATCGCGAACGCCGCCCTGAACAAAGGCCAGCAGCATAAATACCAGCACGCTCAGGATGAAGTTATTCATAGGCCCAGCAAAGTTGGTGATAAGGCGGCCCCAGATACTAGCATTCTGATATTGAACATCCAGCGGTGCAATCCTCACCTCAGTGCCGTCTTCTTCAACAATCGTTGCATCATGATCTACTGCATAAGTCTTGAGCTCGTCAAGGACCAGACCTGTGATTTCCAGCTTTTCCTCAAAGTCAAAGCCGGTCACATTCATGGGCAGAGCTGTCTGGTCAACCTTTTTGCCAGAGAGATTGATGCGAACCACCTTGCCCTCTGCATCCAAGGTCAGACTAGCCGGTGTTCCCACCTTAATATCAGTGGAGTCTTCCCCCCAGCCGGCCATGCGTACATAGCCCCCCAAGGGTAAAATCCGAATCGTGTAGGCCGTCCCGTCCTTACCAATATGGGAGAAAATCTTGGATCCCATACCGATAGCGAACTCTCTGACCAAAATGCCGGACTTCTTCGCAAAGTAGAAGTGTCCGAACTCATGGACCACCACAATGATCCCAAAAATAATAATAAAGGTTATAAACTGCATGGACTTCTAATTTTACCTTTCCTAGAAATCTTGTTTTTGCTTTTAAATCAAAGAAGGAGCAGAAAACGGCCAAATACCGAGCTTCCCGCCCCTGCATAGCTGACACTTTTGAAAATAGGTTACAGGCTCAACTCAAAATTTCGAGCTCTAAATCCTAGTTCCTTCTCAGATTGTGCGGTCTTTGGACAAACTTGCCATCTCTTGCTTTCCGCCATGCACGACTGTCTTAGAACAAGCCGAAGAAATGCATCAGCGGAAAGACGAAGAGAAGGCTGTCAAAACGATCCAAGACACCGCCGTGGCCAGGAATGAATTTACCAGAATCCTTGACCCCAAAATGACGCTTGACTGAGCTTTCGACCAAATCTCCCAACTGACCTGCAATACTAAAGAGCACTGCCAGAATCAAAAAGACAAAGGCATGATAAGGTGCGTACACTTGCGGTCGAACCAACATAAAGATTCCAGTCACTAGAACGGCTGATAGAATGCCGCCCAGGCTTCCTTCAATAGTCTTATTAGGAGAAACTCTCGGCGCCAGCTTTCTTTTACCGAAACGCACCCCGACCAGATAAGCTCCACTGTCCGTAGCCCAGACGATAAAGAGAGCTAGCAGGACCTTGTCAATATTCACCAAGCGGGCATCAATCAAGGCGTTAAAGCCAAGACCGACATAAAAACTAGCCGCAATCGGATAGGCCGCATCTTCAAAGGTGTAGTTGGAACCTAGAACAGTCGAAATCAACAGAAGAAAGACGACCAAGCCATAGGCCACGACATTGCCATCGACCGGCAGAAACTTCAGATAGTTCTCCAGAGGCAGGGTTAGGACAAAGGCTGCCAGCATGGCCAAGACACCCTCGATTGTCGCTGTCGGCAGACCTTTCATTTGGAGAAATTCATGCACCGCAAGCATAGCCAGCAGTCCCACAAAAATCTGAAAGATGACACCTCCTGTCAATACCAGAGGAATAAAAATAGCAAGAGCAATTCCTCCAAAGATTAGACGTTTTTGTAAATTTTTACTCATACTCTTTTACTTTCTCCCTTAAACACCGCCAAAGCGTCGATTCCGACGGCTGTATTCTGCAATTGCAGTCTTCAAAGCCTTCTCATCAAAGTCAGGCCAGAGGATATCCGTAAAATACAGCTCACTGTAGGCTGACTGCCAAGGCAGAAAATTGCTGAGACGCAGCTCTCCACTGGTCCGAATCACCAGATCCGGGTCACGCAGCATCTTAGGCAAGTTGCTGGTATAGAGGTAGTTACCGATGATGTCCTCTGTAATGTCGCCAGGACTGAGTTTGGCATACAGAACATCCTGAGCAATCTCTTTAACAGCCTGATTGATCTCATATCGACCACCGTAGTTTAGGGCAAAATTGAGAATCAAACCTGTATTGAGCTTGGTCAGGCTTTCAGCCTTTTCCAGAGCTTCAAATGTCGCCTTAGGAAGCTTAGCCGTATCACCAATCATCTGGATTTTAACATTGTTCTTGTGCAGCTCCGGCACATAGCGGTCGTAAAATTCAACCGGCAGATTCATGATAAAGGAAACTTCCTTTTCCGGCCGAGACCAATTTTCCGTTGAAAAGGCATAGACAGTCAAGACCTGAACACCCATTTCCTTGGCAGCAATCGTCACCTTTTGCAAGGTTTCCATGCCAGCCTTATGACCGAACACGCGCGGCTGCATCCTTTTTTTGGCCCAACGGCCGTTACCGTCCATAATGACAGCAATGTGTTTGGGAACATTCAGCGGTGCGTTCAGCTTTTCTTTTTTCTTAAAACTAAACATACTTTTTATCCTATTTAAAGTTTTGTCAGTTCATT
Organism: Streptococcus sp. IsoGale022; assembly: GCF_031142805.1. Classification (NCBI taxonomy): domain Bacteria; kingdom Bacillati; phylum Bacillota; class Bacilli; order Lactobacillales; family Streptococcaceae; genus Streptococcus; species Streptococcus sp. IsoGale022. Next base: position 16,432 of record NZ_JAKZJI010000026.1, read on the forward strand.
ATATCATAAATCCTTGGAATGTGGGCAATTCATCCGCTTTTTCAAGCCTGAGAGCATAAAATAAGGACAGAATGTCAACCAGAGAATCCAAACTCACCCATCCTGTCCAAACTGCAAGGCAGATAAGGTTGCAATCAAACACCTCCTAGCTACATGAACCAAAACAAAAAAACAGCCCGCAAGCTGTTTCTTTCTTTACTCTTCAATCGCTGATTCTTCCTCGGGAAGGTCAACGCTTCCCTCACCGCCAGCAACAGCAGGAATCCCCTCAGTCAATGGCAGTACAGTCTTAATAGCTGTCAGTTCAAAGGTCAGGTAAACACCGTCCACATCCAGAACGACTGTCTTTTTATCTGTGTCCACTTCATCTACCGTTCCATACAAACCACCGATGGTAATAACTTCATAACCCTTTTGCAGCTTGTTAAGACTTTCCATACGCTGCTGAGCCTGTTTCTTTTGAGCACGCATTTGGAAATAGGTCATCCCTATCAGTACAACTGCAAAGACAATAAGCATAGTTGGATTCATATCTTTTCTCCTTCGAATGTCATATATGAACTACTATAGCAGATTTCCCTTATTTTTACAAGACGATTCTGACTTTTCAGGTAAAGTCCGTCTCAAGTCGGATGAAGCATGACTGACCTAACGACATTTTTTAAAAAGCAAAAATCAGGATGACTAACACCCTGATTTTATGTCTTTTTATTTAAGATTTTTAACAACTTCTGCTACGTGCTCAACTGTAAAGCCGTATTCTTCCAGCACCTTGCCTGCTGGAGCAGATGCACCGAACTGGTCGATTCCGATAACCGCACCGTCCAGACCGACATATTTGTACCAAGGCTGGCTAGCTGCCATCTCGATCGCTACGCGGCGACGAACTGCATTTGGCAGAATTTCTTCTTTGTAGGCTGCATCTTGAGCATCAAAAAGCTCTGTTGACGGCACACTAACCACACGGATTTTAGCGCCTTCTTCTGCAAGTGCTTTAGCAGCTGCAACTGCCAAATTAACCTCAGAACCAGAAGCCAACAAGATAGTGTCAAAATCTGCTCCTGTTTCGTAAACCACATAAGCACCTTTAGCTACCTTGTCAAAGTTTGTGCCTTCTTCGACTGTCAGATTTTGACGGGTCAAGACCAGAGCAGTCGGAGTGGATTGACTCTTAAGGGCCAGGTACCAAGCTGCCTGAGTTTCACGCGCATCTGCTGGGCGGAAAACAGTCAGGTTTGGGATAGCACGCAGACCAGCCAAATGCTCAATCGGTTCGTGAGTTGGGCCGTCTTCACCAACTGCAATAGAATCATGCGTGAAAACATAAGTCACTGGTAAGCCTTGAAGGGCAGACAAACGGACAGCTGCCTTGACATAGTCTGAGAAGACGAAGAAGGTACCACCGTAAACGCGAAGACCACCATGAAGCGCCATACCGTTGAGAATTGTTCCCATAGCAAACTCGCGCACACCAAATTGGATATTGCGGTTGAGACGGTGGGCATCATCTTGCAGGCCATCCTCCTTGATATAGGTCATATTAGAGTGAGCCAAGTCAGCAGAACCGCCAAGGAAAGTTGGAAGCACCTTAGCTGCTGCATTGAGGGCATCCTGACTGGAATTACGGGTCGCTTGAGAGAAGCCATTTTCAAGCACTGGGAAATCTTCTGGTTTGATTTCGACTGGATCCTGACCAGCGATGATAGCTGTTACTTCTGCTGCCAATTCTGGATGGGCTTGCTTGTAGTCCTCTACCAGCTGTTTCCAAGCATCGTATGTTGCTGCACCACGCTCCGCCACATTTGTACGGTAGTCAGCATAGACTTCCTCAGGAATCTCAAATGGCGCATAGTTCCAGCCCAAGGCTTTACGAGTAGCTTCCGCTTCTTCTGTTCCCAGAGGCGCACCGTGCACTGCATTCGTTCCTTGCTTGTTTGGAGAACCGTAACCGATAACCGTCTTGACTTCAATCAAAGATGGTTTGCCGGAAGCTTTAGCTTCATTGATAGCTGCATCAATCGCTGCAAGGTCTGTTCCGTCTTCTACCAAGGCAGTATGCCAACCGTAGGCTTCATAGCGGGCACGAACATTTTCTGTAAAGGAATCCTTGGTCTCTCCATCTAGGTTGATATCATTTGAATCATAGAGAACAACCAGCTTATCCAGCTTTTGCAGGCCAGCATAAGAAGCAGCTTCAGCTGAAACACCCTCCATCAAATCACCATCACCACAGATGACATAAGTGTAATGGTCGAAAATTGGGTAGCCTTCACGGTTATACTTAGCAGCCAAGAAACGCTCTGCCTGAGCAAATCCAGTAGCTGTAGAAATACCCTGTCCCAGTGGGCCAGTAGTGGCATCAACACCAGCTGTGTGGTCAAACTCTGGGTGACCTGGTGTCTTAGAACCCCATTGGCGGAAGTTTTTGATTTCCTCCATGCTAACATCTTTAAAGCCAGAAAGATGAAGCAAGGCATACAGCAGCATAGAGCCATGTCCTGCAGACAGGACGAAGCGATCGCGGTTAATCCAGTTTGGCTCTTCTGGATTGATACGAAGTTGTTTAGTAAACAAGTCATAAGCCATAGGCGCTGCGCCCATGACTACACCAGGGTGACCTGACTTAGACTTTTCAATCGCGTCAATCCCTAAAAAGCGAATGGCATTAACTGATAATTGTGACATTGGATTCTCCTTATTTTTACTAAAATCTGTCCTGACATCAGAACAGGATAAACAATGGTCGTAGAAACGATAAAAATTGTCTCATATCTATTATATGAAAATTATCCCTATATCGCAAGATAGGGATAATCTCATCGGATACTTTCTGAAGCCTTTATTCATCTGAACTCATGCCTCATCAAGTAGAAAAAACATTTTATAATCAAAGAAAATCTAAGAGCAATCTAGAAAGCTAACCAAGGACTGAATTTAACCACAGCAAGGAAAAGCTGACAAGGTTTGAAAGATTTTCAAAGAATTTTAAAGGAGGGCTTTAAATTGAATATTGGACTCTTGCTCGAAACAGTCATCAAAGCCACGAGGATGGTGGTATTCGATTCTATCTTTGTCCAGAGGATAGGTATACTTGCCGCCCACTTCCCAGATGAATGGATGGAACTGATATTGAAGACGCTCTTTGCGCATCTTCCACAAGGCTAAAATCTCATCTGTTGAAGCCATAAAGTTGGACCAGATATCATAGTGAACTGGGATGATGACCTTAGCCCGCAGGTTTTCAGCCATACGCAGTAAGTCGATAGAAGTCATTTTGTCCTGAATACCGACAGGATTGTCACCATAGTTATTGATAGCTACATCAATCTGGAAGTCCTTACCGTGCTTAGCAAAGTAGTTAGAGAAGTGAGAGTCTGCACCATGATAGATGGTTCCGCCTGGTGTTTCAAAGACATAGTTAACTGCCTTGCGTGCCATTTCCTCATCGGTCACAGCCAGTCCAGCCAGTTCCCCATCTTGAGCTTCAGCACCTTCGACTGGCAGGGTCACCAGACAGGTACGGTCAAATGATTCAACAGCTGTCACCTTGATGTCCTTAAACTCAAAGCTTTCACCTGGCTTGATAACGATGATGCGTGCTTCAGGCACACCCCATTTTTTCCAAATTTCGCCGCACTCATAAGGTCCGACAAACTTGACATGGTCCAAGTTAGGATTGTTCACAATAGCCGCTGCGGTATTGATGTCAATGTGATCGCTATGGAAATGAGAAACCAAATAATAATCTAGTTCATTGATAGCAAAAGGATCAATCACCATAGGCTGCACACGCAGATTGGGCTGAAGCTTGCGGACACCGGCCATATTAGCCATTTGATGCCCTCTGACCATATCTTTGACCTTTTTGGTTGATTTTCCGCGGTTAGACCACAGATCCATGACTACATTGGCACCGCCCGGCGTCTTAATCCAGACACCGCAGTTGCCCAGCCACCACATAGCAAAGTTGCCTTCTGGCACCACTTCTTCTTCAATTTCTTCATTGAGCCAAGTGCCCCATTCTGGAAAAGTTGACAAAATCCAAGATTCTCTGGTAATGTCTTTCACGTTTGGCATAGTCCATTCCTCCTCAAAAAATGATTGATTTCTATGCTTCTAGTATAGTCTGCCCCAGGAGAGAAAAAAAGACCAAATAAAACACAGGTCTGTGTTCAAAACTGGACTATGAAGCAAGACTTGTTCTTATCCCTTTTTTAGAAAATATTCCTTTTTCAGCTAAAAAGCTAGGACCTATTTCCTAGCTAATATTTTTCATCCAGTCTTCTGCGTCTTCAGCGGAGCTAGTCAGCAGTTTCTCATGGACTAATTTTTGAATCTTTTCTTTTAACTCCTGTGAGCGGCTGACATCTTTTACATAGCATGATAGCAGTTTTTCCAAATCATGATTAAAAGTGCTAGCTTGTTCGGGACTCTGAGCCTTGACAAAATGACTAATATTGAGAATATCCTCATGATCCAAAATCGGATGAACTTGAATGACTGGTAGGTCTGTTTCTAGATCTTCATTGGTGGTAATTAACAGGTCAGCAGTGAGCACATCCTCAACACTTTTGAACTGTTCTGTTGTAAAGACAGCTTCCAAACGCTCATTGGGTAGGTAATAGCGGCACTGTTTCAGCAGTAGCTTTGAAAGTCCCACTCCTTCATCACAAACCAGATAGATTTGTCGATTATCCTGCTGCTCTGCTTGGCTATTTTTCAAAGAGCCTCCGATATGGATAGTCAGATAAGCAATATCGTCGTCTGTCAGCGTCACAAACCACGCCTCTTCTAGAATCACAGCAGAGGATTTTGTAAAAGCAAACAAGTCAGCATACTTGGTCTTTATGAGGCGAGTCAGGGGATTTTTGGACATGATGCCGTAAGTCTTGCGAAAGAGCAAAGCCTTACAATGGGTTAGGAGATTGCGCAGCAAGTCATCCCAATTCTCAATTTCATAGGAAGAAGCTTCAAAGCGCCAGAGAAAAGCCTCCAGAGCTTCCTGCAGCTGGGCAAAATCCTGACTGGTCGCATGAATATCCTTATCCTTACGATAAGACAGTAAAAGCACGGCTAGAAGTGAGATTTCAATATCACTCAGCCAAATGGCTAGCTCGTGCTCCATGCGCTCACTTAAGAGCTTGGCCACCCGATACTCGATCCGCTTGCGAATGAGGCTAAATTCCTGAGAGATGCTGTTCTCTTCTTTCGCTTCCAGCTCCATATTGCGACAGCTGAGCAGCAGATAAGGCAGCACTTCCAGCATAAAGCCAATCTCATGACTATTGATTTTCTTGCCCAAGTCCTGCTCTGCTAAAGGGACTTGCTGACTGAGAAAGCTCTGCAGTTGATGAGACAGGAGCACCTCTCCATCAAAGAGCTCCTTGAATTTCTTCACTAAAACATCTACGAAAGCTTGGCTGCCCTCAATAAAAATGTGATAGAGCAGCGAGTGTACGTACTGAATTTTATTGAGAGGATGGCAGTCCAGATAATAGCCCCTGGTTTTGGTAGAGTAAAGATTAACCAGATACTGCTCCGTCGCCAGTTGATTGCGGATATCGTTTAGGTCATTGAGCACGGTATTGCGCGAGACATCTGTCAAATCCATCAGCTTTTCGATGGTTACTCGCTCCTTGGCCGTACAGATATAGAGGGATACGAGCTGCATGCGCTCATTTGCACTCAGGATATAGCTGTGGGTATCCACATGCAGTAACAACTCCCGGCATAGATTCTTCTGCTGCTCTGTCAGTAAAATCCCCACCCGCGGCTGGCTAACAATCTCTTCTTCATAGTCCGCCAGAGCATCATTGATTTTTTCCAAATGATAGTAAACTTTTCTGCGCGACTGGCCCAGTTCTCGGGAAATAGTCATAATAGTGGCTGCTTCTTGCAGCCCAATCAGGTAGCGCAAGAGTTCACAACTTGTTTTATCCAGTAAAATCATGATTCCTCCTTTAAAAAAATTTACAGGACATTATAACATTAGGATATTACAATATGATGAACGAGACGTGACAACCCAACCTAATCCCCTCCCCAGATGACCTACTGCTCAAACGACAAAAGGAGAGAGCATCTGTTCTCTCCAACTTGCCGTAAAAGCATTTCTAGTAAACTTTGCTTAGCCTTTCTGTCCATAATAGGCGTTAGGACCGTGTTTGCGCAAATAGTGCTTGTCCATCAGATATTTAGGTGCCGGATCGATGCGTGGATTAATCTGCTCTGTAAAGCGCGCCATCTTAGCCACTTCTTCCAGCACAACGCTATGATAGACTGCTTCTTCCGGAGACTTGCCCCAAGTGAAAGGACCGTGGTTGCGCACGGTGACGCCAGGCACTGCCATTGGGTCAATACCACGCTCGCGGAAAGTCTCAATAATCACACTGCCCGTTTCCAACTCATAGGCGCGGTTGATTTCATCCTCAGTCAGAGAACGAGCCGCTGGAATGGAACCATAGAAATAGTCTGCATGAGTCGTTCCGTAGAAAGGAATGTCTCGGCCAGCCTGAGCCCAGCCAACAGCCTCTGTCGAGTGCGTATGAACAACCCCGCCAATCTTAGGGAAGGCCTCATAGAGTTCCACATGGGTTGGAAGATCAGAGGAAGGATTAAGCTCCCCTTCTACAACACGGCCGTCCAAATCTGTAACTACCATATTTTCTGGCGACAGCTTTTCATAAGGGACTCCGCTAGGTTTAATCACGATGTAGCCAGCCTCTCGGTCAATCGCAGAGACATTGCCCCAGGTAAATTTGACCAAACCGTGCTGGGGTAAGGCTACATTGGCATCATAAACACGTTTTCTCAATTCTGGTAAGAGCATTACATCAACCCCGCTTTCTCAATGAGTGGATAGAGGAAGTCTTTGGCTTCCTGAATGGCTGCTTTTGTTTCTTCTACTGTCTCACAGTTTTCAGACCACATTTCGATAAGGAAAGGCCCCTGATAATTGGTCTGCTTGAGGACAGCGAACATTTCTTCCCAGCCAACACAGCCCTTGCCAAAAGGCACATCTCTAAACTGGCCTTTGGACTGCTCGGTCACGGCATAGGTATCTTTCAAATGCAGGGCTGCAATGGCTTGATGTCCCAGCAGAAACTCACTGTAAAGGTCATTATGCCAGGCAGAGAGATTGCCTGTATCAGGATAGACAAAGAGATAAGGCGAATTGATTTCTTTCGCGACAGCCAGATATTTCTCAATGCTGTTGATAAAAGGATCATCCATAATCTCAATCGCCAGCATGACCTGAGACTGCTCCGCCCAATCACAAGCCTGACGGAGGTTTTTCAGGAAGCGGGCACGAGTTGCAGGAGATTTCTCCTCATAATAAACATCGTAGCCTGCTAGCTGAATGACCCGTACTCCCAAGTCTTGAGCCAGCTCGATACACTGCTTCATAGTTTCCAGTGACTTAGCTTCCAGCTCTGGATCATTGGAGCCTAGAGGGTAGCGCCGATGCCCACTAAAGCATATGGTCGGAATGCGGACACCGCTTTCATAAATAGTCTTTACTAACTCTAGCCTCTGCTCCTTAGACCAGGAGAGGCGAGCTAGACGTTCATCCGACTCATCCACCGACATTTCGACAAAGTCAAATCCTAGTTCTTTGGCAAAAGCTAAGCGCTCAGGCCAAGAAAAATGCTTGGGTGTCGCCTTTTCATAAATTCCAATTGGACGTGCCATGACCTACCCCCAAATTCGCTTGATTTCATCTTTAAAGGCCCGCGCAGCAGCTGCTGGATCTTCAGCTTCAGTAATACCGCGCCCAGCAATGAAGGTAAAGACATCAACTCCTTCAAAGAGTTTGAGCGTATCAATATTCAGACCGCCTGTCACTGATACACGGAAGCCCATCTCAATCAGTTTCTTGACCTTATTAAGATCCTTTTCTCCCCAAGTTTCCCCAGCCAAAAGAGCGTCGCGGGATTGGTGGTAAATAGTCTGCGAAATACCTGCATCCAGCCAAGTCTGAGCCTGTTCATAGGTCCAGTCTCCATAGAGTTCGACCTGAATTTCCCCACGTTGGCCGCGCTCTTCCTGAATAGCTTTCAAGGCTGCCTTCATAGTTGGAATAGTTGCTGAGCAGATACAGGTCATCCAGTCTGCACCACGTACTGCATTGTTTTTAGCTACGGTTCCGCCAGCATCCGCACACTTGGTATCAGCCACGATGATTTTCTCTGGAAAAAGACTGCGGAGCACTTCAACAAGCTCGCTTCCCACCTGCAAGAGACAGACCGTTCCTGCCTCAATCACATCTACTTCATGGCCGACAGAAACAGCCGCCTTGATGGCTCCCTGCAAATCCGAATGATCCAATGCTACCTGTAAATTTGGAATCTGTTTTGACATTTTTTTACCTCTCTTCTTAGTTTCAATTACATTCTAATCTCTCTGAATATCCATCAGGAATCCAGATCCAAACCCTGCAAGTAAGGACTGTCCTTTGATTCCTCTATCAGAGCCAGCACTTCTTCATCACTCTTGCAAGCCTTAATCCGCTCAATGGAATTTTCCAGTTCAAAAAGTGCAATAATCTGCGGAATGGCCACGCTGGTATGAATCTTGGAGCTGGTAGCCGCCAAAGAAAGCAGAATGCTAACCTCCTTGCCATCTGAAAAAGTAACTGGTTCTGTCAGTGTGATCAGGGAGAAAGCGTCGCGATTAACCCCAGCCTCTGGTCTGGCATGAGGCATCGCCATGCCCGGCATGAGAATGTAATAGGGTCCATATTCTTCCGTTGACTCGACGATGGCATCGTAGTACTGAGGCTGAACAGCACCGCTCTCAATCAAAGGCTCTACGGCCAGTTTGACTGCTTCCTGCCAAGTTGCGGCTGAAAGACCCAAACGAATAGACTTGTTATCTGTCAATGCTTGTTTTAAATTCATTTCTCTTCCTTTCATTAGATACAAGGGTCATCTTCAATCCTTTCCAGAATTTTATCCCCTGCTCAATCTCACAATAGACAATAATAGGAAGGTGGGGCAGCCTAACCACCCCACCCTAACTGAGAACCCATCTTCATAGATAGAAGTTCTTACAATACCTGACTTAATTTTTCAGTGATTTCCTTATCATCCATCAGGTTGTCCAAGCCGATTAATTTTCCATTGGTTCGGCCTTCCAATTCATTGATTAAATGCAGAGAAGCAATGACAATATCGTAGCCCGAAGCTAAGCTTTTAGCTTCTCCGACACTGCAAGAATTGACTGTAAAGTCTGTTTGTCCCAAATTACGAAGTGCATTTTCCACTTTCATTTTAATCACCATAGATGATCCCATGCCATTTCCACATGCTGTTAATACTTTAACCATTTTAGTTTCCTCCGAAATCTTATTTTATAATCATAGAAGTTTAGTCTTCTGCTTGTACTTGTCCCTTATAGTAGGCTTCCTTATCCTTAGCTCTAGCGAATTGCAGCTGAGGAATGAGTAAGAAGAAGAAGCAAACCAGAGCATAACCGATAATACCCAAATATTTGAAGATGTAGCCAAAACCTAACCATGGAATTTCAAAGTCGATATTACCGTGATAGCCGCCGTAAGATGCCAAGCCCAGCAGAGCCACACAGAGAGCACCAAGAGCTACCTGAAGCACACCTGAAATGAAGGATAGGACAAGGGCTGCTTTCCAACCACCACGTTTATCGGCATAGACTGCAATCGCTGCATTGTCAAAGAAAACAGGAACGAAACCAGTGATAATCAGGATTGGATTTTTGAAAACAATGAGCAACACAATGGTAATCAACTGACCAATTAAACCAAAGGCAAAGCCAGAAAGAACGGCATTTGGTGAGCCAAATCCATAAGAGGCTGCCACATCCACCGCGGGGAAGGAACCTGGCAAGAGCTTGCTTGAAATACCCTGAAAGGCATTAGTCAACTCAGCGACGAACATGCGCACCCCTTGCATGAGGATGAAGAGATAGACAGAGAAGGTAAAGGCTGTCTGAATGATATACATATAGAAGTCTTGCTTGGCAGGGTCAAATGGTGTACCAGTCGTGATAACTTCTTTGTTGGCCATAACATCTGGCCCCAAGACTAAGAGGATGGCACCGAAAAAGACTAGCATCAAAGTTGCAGAAGCAACAACTGTATCATGGAAGATAGACAGGAACTTAGGCAGCTTCAGATTGTCCAGATTTTCTTCTTTTTTACCAAAGAAAGGCGCAACCTTATCAACGAACCAGATGGCAAATTGCTGCTGGTGACCAATGGCGAAACCACCACCACCAGTCAAACGCTGAGTAGCTTCAACAGTCATATTGGAGCTGACAGCCCAATAGAGACCACAGATGAGGCCGATAGCCAAAGTTCCCCAGCTATTGCGCAGCTGCGGTACCAGCAAGAGCACCATCAGTGATACAGTAGCAGCCTGCTGAACCATGATATGACCAGTGATGAAGAGAGTCCGAATCTTAGTGACTTTACGGAAAGCTACTAGTAGGATGTTGAAGCCAAAGCCAATCAAGAGCGCTGTTGTAGCTGTTCCGACAAAGTTTGGAAACTCTTCCGCAATCTTTGTATTCGCCGCTGTCAATCCAAAGTAAGGATCAATCACCGCCGCCCCGATTTTAAACTTAAAGTTCAGGGCCGCTAGAATTGGCCGGAAAGTATTCACCAGACCGGCTGCTCCGGCGTTAAGAATCAAATAGCCGACCGTTGCTTTAATGAAGCCGGCGAACACATCGTGGGCCGGTTTCTTAAGCAATGCATAACCGATTAGCACTAAAAGGCCAACGAAGAAAGCTGGATTTTGCAGAATGTTCTGCGAGAACCAATTTAGAATATTAAGAAGGATATTCATGGTAACTCCCCTTTATTTTTTATTTTTCTTATTCTTATAGATTTATTATAAATCTTGAAAGCGGTAACAAAAAGACCAAGAATTACACAGGTGACTGTTCACTCTTGGACTGTCAAAAAAATCTGCCCCTAAGGACAGAAAAAAGTAAGAAAGTGAGCATCGCTGCTCTGCTTGACTCTATGAGCCGGCAATCACTAAAAAATTAGCGGAACGTAGTTTTCGCTAACGATCAGACTGCATCTATGCCTCTAAATTCGGGCTCTATAATTTCTGTAGTGGGTAAAAGCACTATAGGAATGATGGAGTCTATTTTGTTGTAGAAAAAAAGTCCCATAAGACCTATAATGAAAAGCGACCAAACCATCATTAGAAAGACTCTTATGGAACAGTTCAATTTTATCACAAACTTACTCGGAATTAAAGACAAGAACATCACCATCCTGGATGTTCTAGATGCTGGAACTCATAAAGAAATCATGGCTAAGCTGGATTATCCTGCTCCTAAATGCCCACACTGCCAAGGACAAATGACTAAATATGACTTCCAGAAAGAATCGAAAATACCTTACCTAGAGTGTACGGGATACAAAACGCTGATTCGCTTAAAGAAACGCCATTTCCGATGTAAAGTCTGTAGGAAAGTAGCTGTC